>NZ_JAHRFA010000142.1:0-10771 GCF_020883045.1 Microcoleus sp. CAWBG58
AAGTCTTTTAAAATCGTCAAATTTTTGTTTGAGTTTTTCACCAAGGAACATAAATTTAATTTCCCCAAAATCAATCAGTACACCTATACTACCGATACATAGAAAATGATTTAGGATTGCTATAGTAGTCCTCGCATCATTTACATAATTTTTGTAGTGGCTCTTAAAGATCCAGGTTGCCCCGATAGATATGGGGTAGGCACGCACCATCCACTACCCCTACCAATCTTCATCAATCATTTAGGATTGCTATAAATCTTTAATTATCACATAGATTTTTTTGCAAGATGTCTATTAAATCCAGGTATGTAGTTGCGCTTTAGCGCTCTTGCTGGGATATCGGAAAGAGGGCTGAAGCCCAACAACGTCCGCGAATCTTTCTGATAACCGCTATAGACTTTTTTTCAAGAGGTCTAATAGTCTGATTTTAATTTCTCTGTTACAAAAGTTCTGGCTTAAAACTAATTATTTTTGACAAGTAAAAACCGGGCTAGATCGCAAGCCCGGTTTCTATAATTTAACTTAATTTGACATTACTTTTCAGCATTTGCCGAACTAGGTGGGAGGGTAACGAAATTGCCAAAAGCTCCAACCGTTTGATAGCTTTTTTTACCTAGTTGAGTTGTGTAAATGCTGACAACGCCAAAGTTCTGACGTTCCGTTGTATTGTCGAGCAAGTGTTCGATCGATCCCCGCTGCGAAGTCAGCAAAGTCTCTGCAACGCCACTCAAAGCTTTGGGTACGCGGGAATCATTACGCACGGTGTTTTTAAACTCGGTTTCGAGTACGCCGGAAGCATAAGTTAGGTATTTATCTCTCGGAGGATTTGTAAATGCCATCCCGGCAGCTAGCACGCTGAGGGCGATCGCAACTTTTCCGACATTCCCGAAAAAATTAGAAGTTGGTTTGTGAGTATTCATTGCTTTATCAATAATCATTTTTTTCTTGCCCCGATTGAGTTATAAGCTTATCTAGATTTAAACTACACCTTCTGAGAAACAGATTTCAGAAAAAAGAGGACAGTTTTTAGACTGGAGGCGAGTTGCGAGTGTAAGCTATGACTGTTGGGGACGATCGCACTCTAATATAATTGCGAGGTAGCGGGATGGGAGATCCGCAGCCTGTCTTCCTTTTACTTTCCTCCCTCCCCCAAATCCGGTAAATTTTCAAAGACTTACGCAAACAGTGGTTGAAGGCGGTAATAACAGCCGCAAGGTACTTGCGGCACATCCTCAACTTATTTTTGCTTAGATTTTTGTCGATCGATCTCCCGCTGCAACTCCTCAATCTGACGGCGCAAAGCCTCCGTCTCGCTGTTAGATGCCTGAGACTTGACATCAACCGCACCCTCTGCTACAGCCCGCTTGTAGTTACCCAGCTTAATTTGCCGATATTCCTCGGAAGCCGCCCAATCTCGCAAATACCGCAAACGTTCAACCGGGAAAGGGTGACTCAGCATCACGCCTTGGCCGCCGTTGTAAAGTAAAAATTTATACACTTGGTTGAGATTGTCGCGATCGAGATCTTGATAGTTGTCAGACTGACGGATAAATTCTTGCAAACTGCATTGATCTGCATATTTACTGCTAACTCCCGAAAGTTTCATCATCGTCTTCATCACACAGTTCAAATCATCTGTCACCAACAAAGCAGCCCGATCCGCAGATAATTCAGCCTTCCGCCGCCACTCATAAAAAGCGAAAATCAAACCGCTACCGACAATATTTCCCAGCCCCAAAGTCATCTCGCCAATTGTTGATGCGATGCTCATCGCCCACATCGCCATTTGATTTAAAGTTGGATGCCCGCATTTGATGTGTCCCAACTCGTGAGCCAGAACAGTCTTGATTTCTGACTCATCCAACAAATCTAAAAGACCTGTATTTAAGACTATATAGGGTTGATTTTTCCCGAGAGCATAGCTGTTAACAGCGGGATTCTGAGACACAAACAAACCCGGTTCTGGAAAAATATCTAAATCCTGCACGCACTCCCGAAATATATGATAAATGCTGGCATATTGGCGCGGGCCGACTTGGATGCTATTTCCCATTAGGTAAACGAACTGCGGTCGTTCGTAGACAAATTCTACAAATTTGCTGGCAATTAAGTCAAATCCAGGTACGCTGCGTAATGCGGCCTCGGCCTGGCGATCGAGGGGATGCTGAAAAGCTTCGCTAGAAATTCCTGTATAAGTAGGCATAGTTGTTGCAAAAGTTACATGAATAAGGTCAGTATGCCGATCGCAGCGGTTGCGATCGGGCGCCTGACTTATCAATATTATGTCTTGTGGAACAGGGATCTTGCCGGTTCAAATTAGCGTTAAAATGGTTTTTCTGCTACGGGCGCGATCGACAAACATCTTGCAAAGTACCCCGCTGCAAGTAAATCGACGTAAATTAAACGTAAAATATCGATCGCTAACAAGCTTGCGGTGTCTTTTTTCTTCCTTCTTCCTTCTTCCTTCTTCCTTCTTCCTTCTTCCTTCTTCCTTCTAGTTATCACCTCACTCAACAATTGGAACGTGCAAAAATGGCTATCCTGCGACACGAAAACGGTACAACCTACACTCAACTGAGCGACATTACCCGCGAGCTCGCTCCCTTAAACATTCAACTCAACCGCTGGCTTGTGGGTGAAAATCCAGAAATTCAAAATTTATTAGCCAAAGATGCCCTTAGCGACACCGAAAAAGAGCAAGTCTTGCAAGCCCTCGACGGCTACTTCCAACAACTCCAGGAAACCGCAGGCTATCAATCCCGCGACTTAATCGTACTGCATCCAGACATTCCCAACCTCGACACCCTGCTGTCAAAATTCAACAACTGCCACATCCACGCCGACGATGAAGTGCGCTATATCGTAGCAGGCGAGGGCATTTTCGGCTTCGTGCGGCCCGATGGCAGCCAAGTTGAACTTACGGTACAGCCGGAAGAATTTATCAATGTGCCGGCAAATACAGAACACTGGTTTTATCTGACAGCGGCCCGGAGAATTAAAGCTGTGCGCTATTTTACTACTACGGACGGCTGGGCGCCAGAATATACGGATACGGAAATTCGTTTCCGCTTAGCTGCTGTGTAAAAAGGTTCGCAGTATTCGTAGGGTGTGTCGCCACGAACAATCCCTAAAGTCTACATACAATCTCAGGGCGACGCACCTTACAGATGACCAATTAAATTTGAATTGCATAACTATTCGTAGGGTGTGTAGCCATTAAATATCCCTAAATTCGATCGACAATTGCACGGGCGACGCACCTTACAACTCGGGCGATGGAAGATATCAGGTGCGTCGCCCTTTAGATTGTGGGCTTTTATTCGGAGATTTCTTGCGGGTGACGCACCCTACAACTGTTTGACAACGTTGTCGGCAATGATGCTTTGATTTAAATAAGCTCCGTCTCGAAGTTTCGGGACAGCGTTGCTACAGTTGAATTGAGCTACAAGTTTTACATCCTCACTAAAACCACGCTCGGTAAGTTCTTTACCAGAAGAGCAGCTAAATAGCGCAGAATCAAGGCAATGTTGAACATCCTTAAAGACTGATAGCGCAGCTCGTGCTTCCGGAGACTTAGTTCCTTTTAGATAACTTATAATTGCTCCAGCACCTATTAAGTCCTCAATAGCGGGGCGGAGAGTTCCGTCGTCCCACCTTTCACCAGCAGGAATCACCGCAACAGAACCGCCGAGTTGAGCAGTATATTCAGCGACAGCCAAACAATTTCGCAGACACCCCGCCAGAGTATGCTTGCCCATACTTGCAAGCGTTAATGTTGAGCCATTGGGAGATGGTAGAACGAGCTTAGTATTGGCAGCTATACCAACAAGTGAGGAAGGAGAAAGGGAGAATTGACCAGAGAACCGACGCTTGAAGCTAGCTAGTTGAGCATTTTTCAACCTCGCGTATTCAACAGCAGTATCATCTTTCCAACGATAAGGAAATATTATTGCACCATTATGTACCGCTATGTCTACAGATGTTGAAAAAGACATCACATCTATAATGATAACAACGTCGCTGATTGGAGAAAGTTTTTCAACTCCTTGCATTCCCCATTCACAACGAACGTCGAATTCTGATTGCTCATAAAACATTTCTGATTTTCCCTTGTATTGACCAACATCTGAGACAGTATGATTCATCTCTGTATTCTCGGACTCTGTGTCCTCTGTGTTCTCTGCGGTTCAATCATTCCGGAAAAGCCGGATTTGATATTACTCGTGCGATGAAAGAAATCAGGTGCGTCGCCCTGTAGATTGTGAACTTTTTTCAGATATTTTTCATGGCGACGCACCCTACAACTAAGAGGGCTAAAGCCCAACAACGTACCTAATTTTTCAAACTTGGTGATTTCAAGATTGTAAAATACTCAAAGCAACCGCCTCCGCCACCTTAATTCCATCAATCCCCGCCGACAGAATTCCACCCGCATATCCCGCACCTTCCCCAGCAGGATAAAGCCCTTCAGTATTCAAACTCTGATAATCGTCTTTGCGTTTAATCCGAATTGGTGAAGAAGTGCGAGTTTCCACTCCTGTCAAAACCGCATCATCCATCGCAAATCCTTTAATTTGTTTGTCAAAAGCTGGAAGTGCTTCGCGGATGGCTGCGATCGCAAAATCCGGCAAACTTTCGCTCAAATCAGTCATCACAACACCCGGCGTATAAGAAGGCTGCACAGCGCCTAGGGCGATCGAAGGGCGATTCGCCAAAAAATCTCCCACAAGCTGCCCGGGAGCGTTGTAAGTGCCACCTCCTAACTCAAATGCCCGTTCTTCTAGGCGACGTTGAAACTCAATTCCCGCCAAGGGATGACCGGGATAATCTTCCGGCGTGATACCCACCACAATCCCGCTGTTAGCATTGCGTTCGTTGCGAGAATATTGACTCATCCCATTCGTCACAAGTCGCCCCGGTTCCGACGCCGCCGCCACTACTAAACCACCGGGACACATACAGAAACTGTACACAGAACGACCATTGGTGCAATGGTGAACCAGTTTGTAATCGGCGGCACCTAAAAGCTTGTGGCCCGCCCGATCGCCAAAACGACAGCGATCGATCGCACTTTGGGGATGTTCCACCCGAAAACCAATCGAAAAAGGTTTAGCCTCAATGTAAACACCGCGCGAGAATAACATCTCAAACGTATCGCGGGCGCTGTGTCCTACCGCCAGAACTATATAATTGCTAGCAATATATTCTCCACTCGCCGTGGTAATTCCCTGCACTTTGCCATTTTCGATGTGAATATCTTCCACACGAGTTTGAAACCGAATCTCTCCGCCTAAGGATTCAATTTTTGCCCGCATATTTTGGACAATTCCCACAAGTTTCAATGTCCCAATATGCGGCTTATTAATATATAAAATTTCCCGCGAAGCACCCGCATTTACAAGTTCTGTCAGCACCTTGCGCCCGTAATG
This sequence comes from Microcoleus sp. CAWBG58, assembly GCF_020883045.1. Classification (NCBI taxonomy): domain Bacteria; kingdom Bacillati; phylum Cyanobacteriota; class Cyanophyceae; order Oscillatoriales; family Microcoleaceae; genus Microcoleus; species Microcoleus sp. CAWBG58. The sequence goes on from NZ_JAHRFA010000142.1 coordinate 5,430, forward strand.
CTGGGGATCTTTAACTTGGCTGTAGAGCTTGCCATCGGAAAAAGTACCCGCACCACCTTCCCCAAACTGGGCGTTAGATTCTGGGTTGAATTCAATTTTTTTCTTCCAAAATCCAAACGTATCAGCAGTGCGATCGCGCACAGCTTTGCCGCGTTCCAAAAGGATCGGGCGAAACCCCATTTGTGCCAGCATCAGCCCTGCAAACATCCCGCACGGCCCCGTACCGATCACAATAGGTCGAATCGTCAAATTGCTGGGGGCTTCGGCTACATAGCGATAACTCGTGTCTGGCGTTACCATCACATGAGGGTCTTTTTTGAAGCGTTGGAGAAGTTGCTTTTCCTGTGTTGTCTCGACATCCACAATATAGACAAGCACTATTTCGGCTTTTTTGCGAGCATCGTAGCTGCGCTTAAAGATGGTGTAGCTGAGCAATTCTTCGGGGGGAATTTGCAGCTTTTTGACAATGGCGCTGGCGATCGCATCTTCAGCACGATCTAAGGGGAGTTTGATTTCGGTTATTCGTAACATATAGTAGTTGTCAGAAAGATGAGGTATGTTGTTGGGCTTTAGCCCTGTGAATTTATTGGTTTTACAAGCTGTCTGTTATACCTCATCTTTTTGAGAAAGGCTATATATATAAATTCTCAAGTGAGTGAGGTATAGATTAGTAATTGGGAATTACGAATTGGGAATTGGTAAAACAACTGGCGAGTAGCTTATCAAACTCGATCGCAGCCATAGGTCATGTGGACGAGAAAGGCGATTTTTGGGCTATCCCCACTTAATTGTAAATTTTAGATTTTAGATTCCATAATTGCAGAAGCGCTATAATAAACAAAAAATTAAGTTTTGTAAAGACCCTTGACTGCAACATTTACACCCAAAAACAGCCAAACCTGGCACGCTCTCAACCCCCTGTGGGAAGGAGCCCAAGACGCAGTACAGAAGGGTTTACCCCACAGCAAGCTAGCACCGGCATGGCAAATACTGCTGTTGGGCGACGGTTCCCCCACCCGTCACCTGCAACTGCTGACAGGGGAACCCACAGAAGTAGATGTGATCGATATGTCGTTGGTGGGTGAAGAGGCAGACGGTGCGCCTGCACAAATTGTGGCGGTTCCAGGGCCCCGCCTGCGCCGTCAAGTGTGGCTGCGTACAGCTTCGGGAAAGCGCCTCGCCTACGCGACTTCTTGGTGGGAAGCGAGTCACGTAGATGAATATTTGGAAAATAAATCTTTGCCAATTTGGGCAAGTTTAGCGCGCCTGCGAACTGAATTGTATCGCGATGTGCAAGGCATTTATTGCGGTGAGTCGGTGGCATTGGAGGCGGCTTTTCAACAGTCGGGGCCTTTTTGGGGGCGACACTATTTGTTTTGGCATCACGGGAAGCCGCTGACGCTGATTTATGAGGTGTTTTCGCCTTATTTAACTAAGTATTTGGGGCCGATGTAGTTGTGCTCTTGGTTCGTAGTGAGGACTTTAGTCCTTCTGGTTGCGGACTAAAGTCCTCACTACGAACCTATTTGATTGTTTGTAGTGAGGACTTTAGTCCTTCTTGTTGCGGACTAAAGTCCTCATTGCGAACCTGTTTGTAGTGAGGACTTTAGTCCTTCTTGTTGATGCGGACTAAAGTCCTCACTACGAACTTGTCATTTTTCGCCGGAACTTCACTCGCAAACCGTCGCGCGGGTGCGGAGTCGGTACTAGGATTAAATTTAAATCTTGATCCGGTAATAAATCCCATTCGCACTCTCGAACCATCCTCGCCGCAAACAGTTTCATTTCCAGCCGCGCGAATTCTTTCCCCAAACATTCCCGCAAACCGCCGCCGAAGGGGACGTAACTGAAAGGTTTCGCATTTGTCGATCGCTCCAAACTGAATCGATCCGGGTCAAAGCGATCGGGTTCGGGATAAACTGAGGTATCTTGATGCGTCTGATTAATTTCATAAAGCACGATCCAACCCTTAGGAATTTCGTAGCCCCCCAACTCGCAAGGCTTAATTACCTGACGAAAACCGCCTGCCAACGGCGGAACCAACCGCAGCACTTCTCGCAGCACCTGCTCTAAATAAGTCATTTGTTTGAGGTGTTCCAAAGTTAGCGGTTCAGTGGTCGAAAACTGCTGTTGTTCGGCGCGAATTTTTGCCATCACATCGGGGTTTTGAGCCAGCAGAAGGCAAAAAGAGGCGATCGCAGAACTTAGAGACGAGTGTCCTGTAAACAACAGCAGCAGCACTTGATCTTTCAACTCCTCCAAACTCAGAGAATTGCCATCATCATCGCGAGCGCAAATCAGCAAACCTAAAGCATCATTCTTGCTAGGAGTTCCTTGCTGTCGAGCGCGAATAATATTTTCCAGTTCTGCTAACAGCAACTTGCGGCACTTTTTGGCTTTTCCAAACTGAGTCCAAGGCAGATCTAAAGGAACAGAAAATAAACCGTCAGACCAAATTTTAAAATAATTACCGAGTTCACTCTCCGAACTATTATCAATCCCCACTAGCAATTTGCAAGCAACATCAAAAGTATAATTCCTCAGTTCGGGATACCACGCAAACTCGCTCATTTGTGTCCACCTTTGCAAATAGCGCCCCGTGATATCTTCCATCCCGCCGATGTAGCCAGCCAAAGCTCGCGGTTGAAACGCTTGGTACAGCAGCTTGCGCCGATTTTGGTGGTCGGAACCCGTTTGCAGCGACAAGGAAAGCGGCCCTAACAGCGCTTTTGTGCTGGGAGGCCAACTCACAACAAAATACTGGTTTTCATTGCTTAAAACAAACAAATTCGCCTCTGAGCCGGACACAAATACGGTAGGCTGTCCGAAGATGCTGGTTTTGAAAATTGGCCCGTACTGTTGGTGGCGTTTTTTGGCGAATTGAGCATCTTGTAAAAAGTTGAGGGTATCCCCAATTAGCGGTAAACCCAAATTGCCTGGAGGTAATGTCATTTCAGATTTCAGATTTCAGATTTCAGATTTTAGATTGTTCATATCATATTAACTGAATTTACGCAACTGTATAAAGGTACGTTGTTGCGCTTCAGCGCTTTTATACATATGAAAGAGCGGGTGCATCTGGTTTTGGAAGAGGGCGAAGCATGACCGCATATAAGTTATTAGTTATCATCTCATATTCACCGAGGTCATGCTATAGCCCATAGGGATATATTCGCCTTGCGCCAGATGCACCCGAAAGAGCGCTGAAGCGCAACTACGTACCTAAGAGTTAACCCTATAGAACCTATTTAATTTTCTGTTCTTTGAATCGGAATCTTGATCGTAAATTCAGTGCCTTTCCCCACAACAGAGAAACACTTGATTTCACCTTTATGCTTTTCGACAATAATAGAATGAGAAATCGCCAAGCCCATTCCCGTACCCGAACCGATCGGTTTTGTAGTATAGAACGGATCAAATATCCGCTGCTTGACTTTATCGGTGATACCTGCACCGTTATCAGCAATTCTAATCGCAGCGAAATTACCTTCTACCTCTGTACGAATGCGGATAATTGCCGGATTTAGAAGCGGTTCTTGTAAAGCGTCAATTGCATTGGCTATAATATTCATAAACACCTGATTCAATTGTCCGGCGTAACACTCTACCAGCGGCAATTGTCCGTATTCTTTAACGACTTGAATTGCTGGGCGATCGGGCTGAACTTTCAGACGGTGTTCTAAAATCATTAAGGTGCTGTCGATGCCTTCATGAATGTTAACTTTTTTCATCTCAGCTTCATCGAGGCGAGAGAAATTTCGCAAACTCCGCACAATATCCCGGATGCGAGTGGCTCCCACCTGCATCGAAGACAGCATTTTGGGCAAGTCGTCTAGCAAGAAATCTAGTTCTAAAACGTCTATTTCGTCCTGAATAGCTTGAGGTGGTTCTGGGTATTCATCTCGATACATTTGCAGCATTTTCATCAGGTTTGTGGTGTATTCTTCTGTGTAGGTAAGATTGCCGAAAATAAAGCTGACTGGGTTATTGATTTCGTGGGCAATTCCTGCTACCATCTGACCGAGACTCGACATTTTTTCTGCTTGCACGAGCTGGGTTTGAGCAAGCTTAAGTTCGCACAGAGTTGCTTCTAGTTGGGCAGTTTGTTCTCGCGCCATTCGGGCTGAATCGACGCTTTGCGTGTAGAGTTCGGATTGGCTGATGGCGATCGACAATTGATCGCAAATTGCCGATAGCAAATCCACTTCGTCTTGTGTCCACCTCCGCATCTCGCGACAAGCCACGCAGTCTACAACACCAATTAAACCCCCTGCACTCTTGACTGGCAAATCCAACATAGATTTGTAACCCAGCTGCAAAAAGAACTCTCTTTCTATGGGATCGCTCCAAATTGAAACATCATCTATCTGGCAGATTTCCGATTTGGCTATTTTTTGTACCAGAGTCCCCGTTAGGTTAGCAGGATAATAACCCACAAGCGAGACCAAGTCATCATTTTTAGCTTCGTGGACGACATCCCAAGCTGGTATCTCGGCATCGGATAGATACCAAATAAACAAGCAGCGATCGAGTTGCAGCAAGTCGCGAATTTGGTGTACAGTCGTTGCCAATATAGTATCTAAATCGAGAGAAGCGCGGATTTGACTGCCTAACTGGTTGAGCAATTTTTGCTTCATGGCTGCTGCTTTGGCTTCGGCGGCGACGAGGCGAGATGTTTCGTAAAGTTCGGCTTGATTAATGGCGATCGCCAATTGATTGCCCACAGCCACTAACACTTCCACTTCCTCATCGCTCCAACACCGGATGCTGCTAGAAGCGCTACAGCAAATTACCCCTATTTTACCTGAAGATGTCTGAATGGGAATCTCCAGCAGAGACTGTAATCCTATAGACATGAAAAAATTCCGCTCTACTGGATCGGTAACATTTTTAAAATCATCCACCCGAATTATTTCAATATTTGCAATTCGCTCGGCTTGAGAACCAGTTATGTTAGCCGGAAATACACCCAGCAAGGAAGGTAGTTCATCATTTTTTGCCTCGTATTCTACATTCCAAAATGCTGATGTTTCGTTGGTTGTATACCAGATAAATATGCACCGTTCGAGCAGCAGCAATTCACGTATTTGCTGCACAGTGGTGGCCAAAATAGTGTCTAAATCCAGAGATTCGCGGATATTGCTAGCTAGTTGGTTGAGCAGCGCTTCCTGCTCTGCTAACTTGCGGAATCTCGCTTCCGACTCTTGCAACTGTCTTTGAGCTTCTTTTTGTTTCGTTACGTCCAAACCCAAACCGATCAAGCCGATCGCATTACCGCAATCATCTTTGACCTGAGTTTTAATAACCTCCAACTGGTGGTATTCACCGTCAACCAACTGGAG
>NZ_JAHRFA010000143.1:0-10073 GCF_020883045.1 Microcoleus sp. CAWBG58
ATCCCTAACTGGGTGATGCGATAATTGCACAGATTTCTGGGTGTTTTTACTCACTATTATCTCGGATAATTCACTTTTACCCCCTCAAGCAGTGTATGTGCCAGTTGGGGGTGCGGAATGTGGGTTTGAACGACTCTGTAAGCGTTACAGCGTAAGCCCTGGCATTTTTAATGTTTTTTTGAAACGAGCGGGCTAGAGTTAAAGATTGAAAAAATACTCATCCCTATAGCCATCAAAGGTTTGAGATACTCTCCTTAGATCTAAAACTGTCCGGAGTAAGGTACATAGTCAAGTAGGAGCAGCCTTCTTTCAAAATAATCCAGATTTAGTGGCGTGGGTAAATAGCCAAATCAAGAGTGAAGCAATAACTTGTTTGGGAGATGGTCATGATGGAGTGTGGAATCTATTTAATCAAATTGGGACTAGAGAACAAAGAAGAGAGGTACTAGATTGGTATCAGGGGAATAGAAAATTTACATAAAGTAGGAGGTTCGCTCAAACGACTGAGGAGAGCGCTTTCACAAACTGTGGGAAGGGTCAACATTAGAAGCTATAGCCGAATTTGTAGGAGTTACGAGTAAAGGGAGTGAAAAGTTCCAGAAATATCTGGTAAAACATCAATCAAGAATCCCAGATTACCAAAATTATCTTTATTCAGGGCATGGCTCTTCTGGCTTTTTGGTGAAAAGTGTATAATGAGATACTACTAATTGATTTCTACCGTATGGATCTTCATCTTGACAGACTGCTTAATCTACCCGATGTTACTGTTGAAAGTTGCATCCAATTCGCACCTGAGGTTATCTTGAAACTCCGCCTCCTTCACTGTTGAAAGTAATTGTCGATACTGCCAGCGTCCGAGGGCTCAATTAAATCAAAACAGACCTGTATTGATACGGGATCTATCGATTTTCGGTCAACCAGTTTATCTGAAAGTTCCGCGTCGCCAATTTTACTGTAGGACTTGTCAGAAATACTTTACGGAAAGTTTGAACTTTGTCGATTGTCCAAGGTCGATATACCCAACGCTATGAGAATCATATCTATCAGCGAGTTCAAGCAACCACCATCGAACAAGTTAGCCAAGAGGAAAATTTAAGTTGGGATCAAGTACAGGGGATTTTCAATCATAGGTTTGATCGATCAAAAAAGCAGACTGGGGAACGGTTACTCGTCTGAGTATTGATGAAATTAGTAAACGCAAAGGGCATCAAGATTTTGCCACAGTTGTTGCCGATATTGACCGTGGAAAATTGGTTGAGGTGATTGATAGTCACAAACAGGATGACATCATCAAAGTGCTTCAGCAGCAACCGATTGAGCTGCGTGAACAAGTCGAAGAAGTGAGTGTTGATATGTGGGGAGGCTTTCCCAAAGTGGTTCAAGAAGTGTTTCCCAAGGCGCGGATTGTATTTGATCGATTTCACGTGATGAAACCAGTCAATGAAGAGTTAAATAAAGTACGCAAGCAAACTCAAATGACCCTCAAAGGGAGTAAATTCATTCTCCTCAAGAACGGGGTAGATTTGACCGAGGAGCAGAAGGTCAAACTGGCAGACATCTTAAAGCATTCAAAACGGTTGAAACTGGCTTATGAACTCAAAGAAGAGTTCAGAGATATTTTTGAACGTTCTGAGACTGTCGAAGCTGGGAAAGAGCAACTCCTTGCATGGCTAAAAAAAGCTCGTTCGGTTTACTGTGATGTTCTCACAACGATTCGTAATCATCTGGATGGAATCTGCAACTATTTTTTGAACCGAACCACGAGTGGCGTGATGGAGGGAATTAACAATCGAATTAAGTTGATTAAGCGACAAGCCTATGGCTTTATGAACTTTGATAACTTTCGAGCAAGGCTATTAGCTTGCTTTTCTGATTAGGTTTGCTTATCACCTTGACTCCAGAAGAACCCAGGGCATTGACATTGGTTCGGGAGCTGTAGAGTCTTTAATAAAACAGATTGGAGCAAGAATTAAGATTGTAGGTGCACAGTGGAACGAAAAAAATGTGCCTCAAATTTTAAGACTGAGATGTGCATATTTAAATAACCAGATCAAACTCGGTACTTCTGCTTAGTTAAAAAGTGGGATGCTCCCTCGAGACTTCAGCTAAAACCAACAATTCCCTCATCAGCGGCCGCCTCAAAATAGTATAGGTTTTCTGTAGCTACGATTAGGCCAGATCCCCCCTAGCCCCCCTTGAAAAAGGGGGGGACAAGATTCTTCTCAAAGTGGGTCTTCTTAAGGGGGATTTAGGGGGATCGAGACTTCAGCTACAACCAGCAATTCCCTCATCAGTGGCTGCCCAAAAATAGTGTCGGTTTTCTGTCGCTACGATTAGGCCAGATCCCCCCTAGCCCCCCTTGAAAAAGGCTACGGTGTACACACAAGTCGAGTTGGAAATCAATTGACCCAAAAAAAACGGAAATTTATTTTTTTAATCCTTGATTTCCCGTCACCCATTATCAATAATTTAAAACTATTGATAACGATCTCGATTGTCTAAAAACCTTGCCGACTAAGGGTTGTGTCAGACACAGCCAGGTTTTGGCAAGTTGTGTGTACACGGTAGCTTGAAAAAGGGGGGGACAAGATTCTTCTCAAAGTCCCCCTTCTTAAGCTATGCTTTATAAACATCTTTCTTAACAATAAAGTTGACAAAAATCAACATCTGTGCTGTTAAACGATCGGGCGATCGCCCAGGAATGAGGTTAAAATGATCAATCAATGGGTAAGGGAAGAATTAGAAAAAACTCAATTGGGAGATGCAAGAAGGACAAATAGATTCATGAAAATTGTTTCTAATTTGAGCAATAAGCCAGAATCTAGCGTCCCAGAAGCTAGTGGAACGTGGGCAGAAACTAAGGCTACTTACGATTTCTGGGATTCACCATATATAAAACCCCACGAAGCTTAGGAAAGGACACGTAGATGCGACACTAGAAAGAATTAAAAATCATAAAATTATCTTGGCAATACAGGATACAACCGAATTAAATTATACTACGCATGAAGCAGTCAAAGGAGTCGGATATCTTGATAATAAATATGCTCATGGATTGAAAGTACACTCAACTTTGGTAGCAACAACAGAGGGGCTACCATTAGGCATTATCGACCAATATGTCTGGGCTAGAGAAGAAAAATCTTTAGGTAAAGCTGCTCAACGTTCTCAAAAACCAACTGAAGAAAAAGAGAGTCAAAGATGGCTTGATGCTTTAAAAAACACTTTATCTATCATCCCGGATTCACAACAAGTAGTCACAATTGCTGACCGAGAAGCCGACTTTTATGACTTGTTTGCCTGTGCGAACCGTGAAGGGGCATATTTTTTGATTCGAGCTACTCAAAACAGATGTTTAGAGTCCTCATCCAACCATCTTAAAGAAGAGATGGAATTGGTCGAACCGCAAGCCACAATGACTGTGGAATTGAAGCGTAACCCGACTCGACCATCACGAGAAGCGACTTTAACTATTAGGTATAAAACCTTAACTATTCAACCTCCTCAAAATCGTCCCAAACAAGAGAAATTAACTCCGATTCAACTGCAAGTTATTTTAGTTAGAGAATCCGAGCCACCTTCTGAGTCGGAAGCAATTGAATGGTGGCTAGTGACAAATTTACCTATTACTTGTATTGAGGATGTGACTACTTATGTGAGATGGTATAGTTATCGTTGGCTGATTGAGCGCTATCATTATGTATTAAAAAGTGGTTGTGGAATTGAGAAGCTACAATTAGAAACAGCATCAAGGTTAGAAATGGCTCTAGCTACCTATTCTATTGTAGCGTGGCGTTTACTTTATATTACTTATCTAGCTCGTAGCGAGACAGATGTCAGTTGTGAAATTATGTTAAAGCCTCCGGAATGGCAGGCTCTTTATGCAACAATTCATCACAAAAGTTATCCTCATCCTTACCCGCCGACTTTAGGAGAAGCGGTTGGTTGGATTGCTAAACTGGGAGGTTTTTTGGGAAGAAAACATGATGGTTTTCCGGGAGTTAAGACCTTGTGGCGTGGATTGAGAAGATTGGATGATATTATGATGGGTTGGCTGCTATTTAATCAACTTAAAACAACTTGAATTGGTATTTTGCCAGGGTGAAAATAGCTGTGATGACAAATTGTGTTGATGACGTAAGTGATAATTTTGGCAAACCGCCGCCAATGGCAGAAAAACATTCTTTTGCTGTTTGTCCAAAATGTGCATTCGGGAAAAACCCCCAGATCCCTTGAGCAAACTCATTGCAAGAGGCAGACATCAATGAACATTTTTTGCAGGATAATTGCCATTCAATCAGAAGCGAGATCCCCAATGGCTCCTACACAAGTAGTTACTTTTGTCAAATTTCTTGTTAAGAAAGATGTTTATAAAGCATAGCTTCTTAAGGGGGATTTAGGGGGATCGATACTCAGCTACAACCAGCAATTTCTCCATCGGCGGCCGCCCAAAAATAGTTACATTTTTTATGTTTTTTGCCAGTTGCTTGTGCTATACTCTAATAATGGGAGTGTGAGAAATTTTAAATTTAATGCACATATTTCCATTATTAAATGATATCATGTCAACTGCAAGAAGTAAAGCAATCTCCCCTCCAAAAAACGAAGTTTTTTTTGAGATATCATTAAAAAAAGTAAAGCGCAAAATGGCTAAAATTGAGACAGGAAACTAGCGACAATTATGACCTACGATTACGACTTGTTTGTGATAGGTGCAGGCTCTGGCGGATTGGCGAGCTCTAAGCGGGCGGCATCCTACGGGGCGAAGGTGGCGATCGCCGAAAATGACTTAGTAGGCGGCACCTGCGTCATTCGCGGCTGTGTACCCAAAAAACTGATGGTGTACGCTTCCACATTTTCGCATTTGTACGAAGATGCGATCGGCTACGGTTGGAGCCCTGTAGAAACCAGCTTCAACTGGGAAAAACTCGTCACCACTGTAGATACAGAAGTGCGACGACTCAGCAAACTCCACATCAGCTTTCTCGAAAAAGCCGGAGTTGAATTAATCTCAGGATATGCCAAATTTATCGACCCCCACACTGTCGAAGTTGGTGACAAAAAATACACCGCTGCTAAAATCTTAATTGCTGTCGGCGGCGAAGCTCATAGAATCGATATTCCCGGTATCGAACACGCGATCACTTCCCGCGAAATCTTCTTATTAAAAGAGCAGCCGAAACGGTTGGCAATTTTGGGCGGCGGCTACATCGGCGTTGAATTTGCTTGCATTATGAACGGGTTGGGAAGTGAGGTGACACAAATCATTCGGCGCGATCGCATTTTGCACTACTTTGACGAAGAACTTCGCGCCAACGTCCAAGAAGGAATGGTTAAGCACGGCATCAATTTTGTCACAGGAAGCTCGATCGAATGGATAGAGAAAACTCCTGAAGGCTTAAAGTTAAAATTGTGGGGAGAATCTCAAGAAACCTTGACAGTAGACGCGGTTTTGTGCGCTACTGGACGATCGCCCAATTTGGAAAAACTGGGTTTGGAGAATGCGGGAGTTGAAACCGAGAAAGGTGCGATCGCAGTTACCAAAGACAGCCGCACCAATCAACCGCACATTTTTGCTGTCGGAGATTGCACCAACCGGATCAATTTAACGCCAATTGCGATCGCCGAAGGACGCGCTTTTGCAGATACCGAATTTGGCAACAATCCGAGAGCAATCAGTCACGAAAATGTCGCATCAGCGGTATTTTCCCAGCCGGAAGCGGGTACAGTCGGCTTAACTGAAGAGCAGGCTAGAGCCAAATTTCCCGACTCAATTAAGTGCTACACAGCCAAGTTTCGGCCGATGTTTCACGCTTTGACAGGTGCAGATGAAAAGGTTTTTGTCAAGTTAGTTGTTGAAACTAATACTGACAAAGTTTTGGGCGTGCACATGGTTGGGAAAGACGCGGGCGAGATTATTCAAGGAATGGCGATCGCCGTTAATATGGGAGCTACCAAGAAAGATTTCGATTCGACGATCGGCATTCACCCCTCGACTGCTGAAGAGTTTGTGACTCTGCGATAAATCTTAAATCGGGATGCGGCATTGCCGTTTCCCTCCCTCGGAAACCCGCTCCCGTCGCGTGAGTGTCTGTGTTCGTAGTGCGGACTTCAGTCCGCATAATCCGGACTGAAGTCCGCACTACGAACCCATCTTATTGCGGTCAATCGACCGGACACGATATCACCCGTCCGCTCCACCCACCACCTCACAAAAAAAGAATTTTAAATCCTTTGAACCTTTTTCGCACATCTCCTGTCTAAACGCTTCAGATAACGAACAGGTGAGGGATACTTCACAGGTGTTAGGTGTGTCAGCCAATGTTTTAATCGATGATTGTTCCGACTCCTACTTAGTCGATCGGTGTTTAAAGGGCGATTCCCTACGGGATAGCTTCGCTTCACGCACTTGCTTTCGTCACCTTTACCAACGCTACCAACAAAAAGTCAGGTCAACCCTTTACCAACTCTGCGGTTCATCACTTCTAGACGACTTAACCCAAGAAGTATTTCTGCGAGTCTGGAAAGGATTACCCAAACTCAAACAACAGGAAAACTTTTCAACTTGGCTGTATCGCATTACTTGGAATGTGGCATCCGACCAAAGACAAGCATTTGCCAAACAGCATTCTTTTGACTCCCAACTCAAAAATCAAGAAACAATGGATAGTGTTATTTCCAATAATAACACATCCGGCTTGATGCAGTTGCACTATCAAGATTTAGTGCAGCGAGGACTGGAGCAATTGAGCTTTGAACACCGCAGTGTTTTGGTGCTGCACGACTTAGAAGACATCCCGCAAAAAGAAGTAGCCCAAATCCTGGGACTGCCAGCGGGGACTGTGAAATCTCGGGTGTTTTATGCCCGAAATTCCATGCGACAATTTTTGCAAAAACAGGGGGTTGACGAACTGTGAACGATGAAAATAGCGACAAAAAATTAGTGAATTTCTTGAAGCAAAATATCCCAAAAGTTCCGGACGCTGACCCCGATTTCGAGCAAAGAGTTTTAGCAGCAATAGATATGCACGACAGGGAGACAGAGCTAAATCGTCTCGGAGATTCGCGATTTGCAGAGTCTAGTAAAAGTTCAAAATTCCTCCGTTTTCCCAAGTGGAGTTTTCCGGCTGCGATCGTCGCTAGCTTGCTAGTTTTTGGTTCGGGCTATCGCGTCCTAGTTACCGCACAATTACAGGCGGATGAAGCAGCTCACTTGGAAGCATTTCTGGTAAATAATTGGGAGGGTGTATTGAACGATTCCCACACAGCAACTATTAGCGATCGCCCGCAAACAGACTTATTTGATTTCCCTGTTGCTGCTGATATCGAACCGCCAACAAATTAACTAATCTTAAAGAGGTAATTTTTCATGTCAATGCGCCAATTTTCTGCTGTGGCAGTTTTAATGTTAACCCTCGGTACTACAGCCGCTGCAACCGCCGCTCCCAACCCCGCTCAACCAGAAATAATTGCCCAAAACCAGCTTCCCAATCGAGTTGGTGGCAAAGAGAACGGGCTGTTTGAAAAACTAAATTTAAGTGCGGAGCAAAAGCAGAAAATGCAGGCTGTTCGCGATCGCTACAAAGACCAACTTTCCCAGCGAATGCAAGCAGTCCGCCAAGCCAGACAAGAATTGCAAACAATGATGTCGGGTACGACGGCAAACGTCAGCCAAATCCGCGACAAACACCGCCAAATCATGGGATTGAGGCAGCAGTTAGAAGAGATACAATTTGAAAGTACATTGGCCATGCGAGAAGTGCTGACACCCGAACAACGCACCCAGTTTTCCCAAATGATGCAGCAGCGCAGGGAAGCTGCTAAAGCCCGGAGACAAAACATCCAAAAATCTCAATAATCTACACTGCTACCGACTGCACACCCTACTAAAAAATTAATTTGTCCGGCGTGCAGTCGCCAGTTTGAGAATAGATATTGTAGGGTGCGTCAGCGATGAGCATAATTTTTAGGCGGGTATCGAGAAAGAGCTGACGCACCCTACTACTGTTTCCCTAATGAGAGCAAGATGTCTAATTTAAGTTAAAATAATTAGTTGGTAAATCTCATCAAATTTTCTGGATGAATCTACAAAACGATTCTAGTTACATTTATTTACACGGATTTGCTTCAAGTCCAGATTCAACTAAGGCTAAATATTTCCGCGATCGCTTTTCTTCCCTAGGAATTGACCTGAAAACTCCCGATCTCAATTACAATGATTTTTCGCGCCTCACTCTCACGCGCCAATTAGACCAAATAGAAACAGAATTTCTGCAAACCCAATCCTCCAAATCTGTAGAAAATGTAAAAAATTTAGGGGAAGTTACCATCATTGGGTCGAGTTTTGGCGGGCTGACAGCGGCTTGGCTGGCCCAGCGACAATTATCAATAAAACAAATAGTTTTGTTAGCACCGGCTTTTCAATTTCTCTCCCATTGGCTGCCACAGTTGGGACAGCAACAGTTAGAAAAGTGGCAGTCTGAGAAATATTTGCCAGTTTACCACTACGGCGAACAGCGCTATTTGCCGTTGAATTATGAGTTTGTGACAGATATGGCTCAATACCCTGAAGAAAAATTAATGCGATCGGTTCCGACGTTAATTCTGCACGGCAAGCATGATACGATCGTACCGATTCAAGCTAGCAGAAGTTTTTCAGATAATCGTCCATGGGTGCAATTAATCGAACTAGAGGACGATCATTCTTTGGGAAATGTCCTAGCGGAAATTTGGGAAGCGATGCAAAAGTTTTGCCAATTCAAAAATTAAAATTTGACAATCCCCAAAAATGGATACAATCTTCCGACTTAAGTCGTGAAAAAACAAAAATTTTAGACAACGTTTAAACTCCAAAATTTCTGTGTGGAGTAAATCTAAAATCTCAAGTCTAAAATCTCAAATCTACTCACCAACTTGCTAGTTTCAAAAATCAAATGACTGAACAAGATAAATCGACTCGCACCTTAGCCGTTGACATTGGCGGAAGTGGCATCAAAGTTATGGTTTTGGACGCTGAAGGTGAACCCCAAACGGAACGCAGCCGTTTAGAAACGCCTCAACCCCCGAAGCCGGAACCCGTATTAGAGACGATCGCCTCTTTGGCCAGCGGACAAGGCGAATTTGACCGAGTATCCGTCGGTTTTCCCGGCGTCGTGTCCCGCGGCATCATCAAAACCGCAGTCAATTTAGATCCATCTTGGATCGATTTTGACCTAGCAACTACCCTCAAAGATCGATTGGGAAAACCTGTGCGAGTGGCTAACGATGCCGACATTCAAGGATTGGGAGCAATTGCTGGAACGGGAGTAGAATTAGTAATTACTCTCGGCACCGGTTTCGGTTCTGGTTTATTTGTCGATGGTATCTTGGTACCCAATCTAGAATTAGGACATCACCCGTTTCGTAAAGGGGAAACTTACGAACAGCAATTAGGGCGATCCGCCTTAGATACCGTAGGTACTAAAAGATGGAACCGCCGTCTGGAAAAAGCCCTCGTCTACCTGCAAAATCTCTTTAACTGCGATCGCCTTTACATCGGCGGCGGCAATACCAAAAAAATTGTTTTTGAGTTACCGCCACAAGTTAAAATAGTACCGAATGTCAGCGGTTTGTTGGGCGGAATTGCTTTGTGGCGCGATTAGTAATTTTCTTGCAAAAGTGTCCGTCAACATCAAACAAACCGGGTTTTTTGTCAGGATTAAAGGCAATAATCCAGTAGTTTCGTAAAAAACCCGGTTTCTGCGTCCAAGACAGACAGTTGATGGGGTTTCTGGCTTGTGCGACAGCCGTTTTTAAAATTATTCGCCCATCGGATCGCGGTACTTTTTGGGTTCATCCTTGCGAAACAGATTTGCCAAACCGAGGATGCCCAACAAACCCAAAGCACCCCAATGATTGTTGTCCCCTTTGCTTTATTGAAAGGGAGTTGTGTCTAAAATAACTTGATAGGACTTACGCATTGACAAAAAATATCATCTATGTATTCTAGACGATACCATCACGGCTCAGGTTTGCCAAAATATGCTCACGTATAACTGAAGTGAATAAATTCCTTTGGACTTCATACCAGT
>NZ_JAHRFA010000144.1:0-9917 GCF_020883045.1 Microcoleus sp. CAWBG58
CGTAATTCATGGAGTAGAAGCTAGAGGACAAAAGGGAAATTACACCACGCAACGTCTTAAGTTTAACTCCAATTAGGTAACTTAATATTTTGTTACATAGATTGGTTTTTTCCCGCCTACCTACTTTCTTGCTTGGAATTGACCATTAGTTCAAGATACTGGTCGTATTTTAGATCTACAGTTGTTAAGTCTTCACCGCTAAAGAAGCTGTAGATGCAAAGATACATAGCAGAATAGCAAGCATACTCGATATCGCCGCTTTCTAAGCCGCTTTGGACTGCTGACATCAAAGACGGTATTGTCGCTCGGCTGGGTTCTTTCCAATGTCTCACGCAAGCATTGTAGACCATTATAACTTTAGATTCAAATTCTGTGGAGGGAAATTTATCTAATACTTGCAAAGATAGTTGACCGTATTGATAGCCTAATTCTATGTCTCCGATTGTTTCACAGATTAAGCTGCAACAAGCATAGGCATAACTAGCCGGGGCAGAGTTTCCATATTTGCTGCAAATATGTGCCATTGTAAAGACAACGGCTGGGTAAATTTCTGGACTGGCTAGATAAGCGGCAGAGGCGATCGCACATAAAATCCTCAAAGCAGCAATTTTATAAGGATCCTTGATTTCTGGGAGATTAGTTAAAGCGGGTATCTCCACCACCGCCGGGAGTTGTGTTTCCAAAGCAACACCCAGCATTCCCAGAACTTGCAATCCAGCATCCACTGCCGATTTCATCTGATTTTGGGCAATATAAGACTGAATTTGCGCTTCGTAAACTCGGAATTGATCGAGGAGGTTGTGCGATCGCGATATAACTATTTGGGCTAGTTGGTGCGACAAATCGAAATTGGTATTCAAATATTCGGCTGCCACCGCTTCTACATACAGATCGATCGTCAAGTCGTATAAATTTGTCCAGCTATCCTCTGGTAGCAGATTTCTGCCGATAGTTAAGTAATCAACCGCAGCAGCATAGGCTGTGGAATTTTTAGCTTTGCGCCCAGCAATTAAATTCAAGGAAGCTAGTTGATGTCTTTCGGTGCGATCGACAATTAATTCCACTGCCATGTTCAAATGGTTGACAATATCAAATATCCGATCTTCCGTAGGGGCGGCGGATGGTGCGTGCGGGCCCTCGTGCAGCAGCAATCTGCCAATTTGCAGGTGAGTTGACTGCTTTGCGTCGTCTGGAATCAAAGAATAGGCTGCTTGTTGAACGCGATCGTGCAAAAATTTGTAACTTGGCAATTGGCGATCGGCAACGGCTAATAGCGCAGACTCCCCACCATCTGCAAAAAATTTGTAAACTTCACTTTGCGGTAAAATTAGGCCTTCTTGCAATGGTTTCCACAAGTAGGCTGCGGTGTCTCTTTGAGATTTTTCACAGACAAGGGCTAAGGTTTCTAAATCAAATTGGCTACCAATACAAGCAGCTAATTTTAAAACATCTTGAGTGGCGATCGGCAATTTATGCAATTTATTTGCCACAAACTCGACTACATCATCGCTGACTGCCAATTCTCTGATTTTAGTAAGATCGCACTGCCAACCGCCCCGATCTCTCCCTGGCAATGGGGAAGCAAAATCGAAATAGATTAACTTATCTTCGTGGAGTTTTTTGAGGAATTGATTGCTAAAAAAAGGATTTCCCTTAGTTTTCTTGAAAATGATTTCTGTCAGCGCAAGAGCTCTGTCGATCGCACAACTTAAAGCATCAGCAACCAGACGATTTAAGTCAAATATTGAAAGTGGTGCGAGAGTAATTTGATTAATTATAGTGGCCGAGCGAGCGCTCTCCTGTTTTTGTAGAGAAGATGAACCCGCGCCTAGCTTCCGAATCTCTGATAAAGTCAGCATTAAGGGATGAACCTTGGATACTTCATTATCTCGATAGGCACCAATTAACAACAAATGTTGACCTTCCGATTCGCTCACCAACAACTGCATTAATTTCAGAGATCCTGAATCTGCCCATTGCAAATCATCTAAGAAAATGACTAAGGGATGATTTTTGGTAGCAAAGACACGAATGAACTTTTGAAATAATAGATTGAAGCGATTTTGGGCAGGATTTGGTTCTAGTTCAGGTACAACAGGTTGCTTGCCAATCAGCAGTTCTAATTCTGGGATAACATCAATAATTACCTGAGCATTATCGCCTAAAGCTGACAAAATTTTGGCTTGCCACTGCTGAACGCGAGCAGCACTTTCTGTGAGTAATTGCCGCATAAAACTTTGCAGAGCTTGTACCCATGCCGAAAAGGGAATATCGCGCTTGAATTGGTCAAATTTCCCTTTGATAAAGTATCCCCGCTGCTGAACTATGGGCTTGTGAACTTCGTTAATGACAGCGGTTTTGCCAATTCCAGAAAAGCCCGCTACCAGCACGATCTCAGTAGTAGCTGTACGGGGGATTTGACCCGGTTCTCGGCTATCCGCTGCTGGGGATTTTTTTTGGGAACAGGCGACGCGGCCGAAGGCTGCTAATAGGCTCGAAACTTCGCTTTCTCTGCCATAAAGTTGTTCCGGAATCACAAAGCGTTCGGAAATGTCTCTGCTGCCTAATTCAAACAGTTGAATAGTGCCACAATCCGAGTATTCTTTTAAGCATTTTTCTAAATCGTGTTTGATACCAAAAGCTGTTTGATAGCGTGCTTCCGCTGTTTTAGCCATCAGTTTGAGCACGATGTCGTTCAAGACTTGGGGGATGTCAGGATTTAGGGCGATCGGGGGAATTGCCTGGCGAGCAATGTGGCAGTGAACTAACTCAATCGGCTCCTTAGATTGGAACGGCAATTGTCCTGTCAGCAGTTCGTAAAAAGTTACCCCTAGCGAGTAAAAATCGGTGCGGTAGTCAATCCCGCGATTCATTCTGCCAGTTTGTTCGGGAGACATATAAGCTAATGTGCCTTCCAAGATATTGGGGCTTTTGATTTCTTGATTTTCTTTAGGCAAAAACGATGAGATGCTAAAATCTATAAGTTTGATTTCTTTGGTTGTAGGGTTAATTATAATGTTCTGTGGTTTGATATCCTTGTGAATAATGCCGCTGTGATATATTGTTTCTAATGCCGAGCAAATTTGAATGGCAATTTGCAAAAAAATGGCTAGGCGATTGGTGAATTTACCCTGGACTCCAAAAGCATCGCTGGTGATGTATTCAGCCAGAGAAATACCGCCAAAGTCCTCCATTACTAAAGCAAAACCGTTACGATATGTTTCCAGACTTAAATGTTTGACTGTACCGGAATTCTCAATATTTTTGGCAATTGTGTACTGATTGCGAAACTGCACCAGTTCGGTGAAAGTCGGATACTCAGACTTGAGCAATTTGATGACGACTGGTCGATTGTCTGATTCCGAAAAACCTCGATAAACCAAGGTTCGGGTGCCGGAGTAGAGTTGTTCGCTGATGCGGTAGCCGGGAATTGCGATCGGGGTCATAGTTGCTAAATCCTAGTCAGCTTTTAGTTTAAGAGGACTTACGCACTCCGACCTTGATAACCGGGTTTTTTAGCCGATCGGCTGGCTACAACCTCTGTATTGTAGTAAAAAAAACCGCTTTCTGGCTGCCTGCGCGTAAGTTATGTTTAAGGACTATCAAACTTGTTTGTGTTCATTATTTATTAGTTTACTACTGCTCCCAAGATTTCGGGAAGATTTGACAAAAAATAATGATATATCGAGCGCTAACCATCGCACGTCTCATGAATTTTGTTAAAAATCTTTGAAGCGCTTGCTTCCGGGAAGCGGGAGCCTGTTCAAGTCACATCTGGGATGTCCAGCTTTCTGTTGGTTGAATTCGCTACAAATTTCTTGGTACAATAGATAGACATTTTGAATGGACGGAATTACGTTTTAAAAGCTCTAGCTACAGTTAATTAATTTTTGTGACGGTATTAAGAGCAACTAATAATGTTATGATATCAAAAAATCTACTAACCTCAACAAATCTGCGTTCATTAGCGCTCATCTGCCTGCATCGGCGGTAAAAAAATAAATACCAAATACAAATGCAAATTAATCAAGCCCTCCACAGCGCCCTGCTCGTTTCCAACCTCGAAAAATCCCAACACTTTTACAGCAATGTATTAGGACTGCAAAAAATCGATCGCGAATTAAAATTTCCCGGCATCTGGTATCAAGTCGGTAACTTCCAGCTACACCTAATTTTGGCGGCAACAATTATACCAGATGCCGTAGACTATGAGAAATTGGGGCGCAACCGACATCTAGCGTTTGCTGTGGCTAACTTAGAGGCAGCCAAAGAGCAATTAATCGCTCACAATTGCCCGGTACAAATGAGCGCGTCAGGTCGATCGGCATTATTTACCCAAGATCCAGATGGGAATATCATTGAACTGGGCGAGTAATACCATTTTTTTATGAGGCTGCTCCCGAATTCGGATCCTGCCTAACCCCCCTTAATAAGGGGGGGATAAGATTCTTTTCAAAGTCCCCCTACAACCAGGGGGATTTAGGGGGATCGAGATATGTGCAACTTCACATTAAATTGGTATAACAGATGAAAATCATCGCCTACTCTTACACCGAACCGCTGCTAGAATCCGCGCCAGCAGCCGAAATTTGGGGCCAAGAGGTCGATCGCACATACCAAGACTTAGGAGGGCGCCAGCAACTCCAGCAACTGCTAAAAGACTGCCAAACAGAACCAGTCAAATACTTGCTAATTCAGCGTTTTGAAGAACTCGGCGACACAGTACAGCAAGTGTGCGCCCACCTCGAACAACTAGAAAACCTCGGCATTCAACTAATTGTCACAGACGAAAAACAAACAGAAAATAGAGCCAACTTGCTCAAACTCCTCGCCGAGATCCAGCGCAGCCAACACAGCCGCAGCATTCGCAAAGGACACGCCCGCAACCGCATCAAATCCCTTCCCCCACCCGGAAAAGCCCCCTATGGCTATCGGCGCGGCAAAGACAAATATGCGATCGACAAAACCGCCTCCCCCGCCGTCAAAGACTTTTTTGAACACTTTCTCATCTACGGTTCCCTGCGCGGTTCCGTGCGTTATTTAGCAAAGAAATACAACAAAAAAATCTCCGTCAGCACAGGCCGCCGCTGGCTGACAAATCCCGCCTACCGAGGCGATTTAGAATATCAAAACGGCGAAGTAATTTCTAACACCCACGTCCCGATTATTTCCAGAGAAGAAGCCGCCCAAGTAGACAGATTGCTGCGGCGCAACAGTCGCCTTGCTCCCCGCAGCGCCAGCGCCCCGCGTTCCCTCGCAGGTTTAGCAATTTGCGCCGAGTGCAAATCGTCCATGACAGTTACGAAAGTCACAGCCTACCGCAAAGACAAAGAATACCTTTATTTGCGACCGATTAACTGTCCCCAACAGCCTAAATGCAGCGGCATTTCCTACGAAGAAGTGTTGCAATTAACCATCACAGGGATTTGTCGCGATTTGCCAAATGCGATCGCCCAGTTGCAAATGCCGGACATCCAAGGCATCAAAGCCGGAATTGCCGGGGCGATCGCATCTAAACAAAAAATTATAGAACAACTTCCCGCCCTGATTGAAAGCGGCATTTTGGACGCGGAAACCGCAGATTTGCGATCGTATAAAATCCGCACAGAAGTTGCAGAAATGCAAAGCAGGTTAGCGAAAATGCCCCCCGTAAATTTGCGAGAAACTGCTCAAACTGTTTCTCTGCCACAATTTTGGCTGGATTTGTCGGAATCGGAACGCAGGTTTTATTTTCGAGAGTTTATCGATCGCATTGAAATAATTCGGGAAAATTCAGAAGTGAAACTGCAAATTATTTTTATTTTTTAATATTGAAAAATTGACAATTAACAATTCATATCATTGTCGATAGAATGAGTTTGTAGTGAGGACTTTAGTCCTGGCAATCGAAGGAATAAAGTAGTAGTAGGGTGCGTCAGCGACTTCTGGCGGACTAGCTAAAAATTAGGCTAATCGCTGACGCACCCTACAATATCTTAGACTATTAACTGTCAACTGTCAGGGGTTTTAACTGTCGATCGCACTGCTGCACAAAAGAGGTAACTACAGAGTGATAAAATCGGTAGCGGTGAGAGCATTGGCAGCAACACCGTTAAGCTTCGCTAACAATTGATTGGTACCCGTCACGCTAATCAAAGTTTGATTGTTGCTAGATGTAATGCTGAGTTGATTGAAACTCAAACCGGGAGCCAACCCAATTAAATCCTCGCCCTTGCGGAAATCAGTAATGATGTCGCTACCCAAACTTTGATTTAGGAAAAACACATCACTTCCCGAACCGCCAGTCAAAGTATCATCTCCTATATCCCCGGAAAGGAAATCGGAACCAGCACCGCCAGCAAAGAGATCGTTACCCTTACCGCCGAAAAGCGTATCGTTACCGGCGTCACCGCATAGAACATCGTTTGCATCGTTACCAAACAGTACGTCGTTGCCAATACCGCCATCGAGACTGTCGTTTTCTTTGCCGGAGTAAATCGTGTCATCTCCTGCCCCGCCAAACAGCAAGTCTGTACCTTCATTACCAAACACAAGATCGTTGCCGTTGCCAGCATTGATAGTGTCATTTCCTAAGTTGCCGAAAAGGAAGTCGTCACCATCTTCACCGATCAAGATATCGTCATCTTTGCCGCCAAAAATGGTGTCGTTGCCGATACCGCCGGCAACAGTATCTTTGCCCAAATCTCCCATTAAGAAGTCATTGCCATCGCCGCCAAGAATAGTGTCATTATCTTTGCCAGCACTGATGGTATCGCTGCCAGCACCACCTTGAATGAAATCAGTGCCGTCATTGCCGAAGAGCAAGTCGTTATCTGCACCGCCGTCAATGTTGTCATTGTCGCCCATGCCGTAGATAGTGTCGTTGCCGCCGAGTCCGTTAATCGACTCGGGGATGCTGCTACCCATGATGAAATCGGCATTGTTACCCCCATTGACAGTTTTTTGGACTGGGTTGGGGGTGATGGTAGCAGAGTTTAATTCTGGGGCGCTGAATCGATCGAGCAAACAATTATCTGTACCCGGTATCGGAGTCGGAGTTGGTGCCGGTGTCGGGGTGGGTGCGGGTGTGGGTGTCGGAGTCGGAGTTGGTGCCGGTGTCGGAGTTGGGGCGGGTGTGGGTGTCGGAGTCGGAGTTGGTGCCGGTGTCGGAGTTGGGGCGGGTGTGGGTGTCGGAGTCGGAGTTGGTGTCGGAGTCGGAGTTGGTGCCGGAGTCGGAGTTGGTGCGGGTGTCGGAGTTGGGGCGGGTGTTGGTGTCGGAGTTGGTGTCGGAGTCGGCGTGGCTGTCGTTGTGAATTCAAAAGCGCCGATATCGACGATCGCACTGCCGTTACCATCACCATCCTGGGGGCGAGTCACACCGCGCTGATCCTTAGCTGGCGCGCCCGCACCAGTACCTGTGTCAATGGCGGGACTTCCTGCTAGCAGGGGCAACACGAAAGCACCGTTGATATTTTGCAAAGGGCCGAGTTTCGGATCTGCGATCGTCACCTTTGCTGTAGCGTTATTGTCGTTTGGATCGCCTGTCGTGAGTTTAGCGGGAAACTGAATATTATTCCCGCCATCAATTAGTTCTCTTCCTGTTTGAAATTTAACTTTAAAAGGATTGCCCGCCGTGTTGCTATCAAAAATCGAATTCTTGACAGTAATTGGCTGATTGCCAAAGGTTGCAATACCTCCCGAAAACTCTCCAGCGGTGTTCTTGGCAAAAGTCGAATTGACGATGTTAGTCGAAAAGGCATCTTTGTTACCGACAACCATTCCGCCGCCTTGTTTAGCAGCCGTGTTGCCGGAAAATGTACTATTGACAATGTTGATATTACCCTCTTCTCCCAGCCACAAGCCACCACCGTTATCATCGGCTGTGTTGTTGGCAAAGGTGGTATTTGTCACTGTCAAATCTACATTTCCGTGGCGAACTCCACCACCAGAACCTCCCTGACCCGCTGCATTTTTGATAGCCTTGTTGTTAATGAAAGTGCTATTTTCCAAAACTACTTTGTCTTGGTTGTAACCAAACAAAAAGGCTCCACCTCCTTCTCCTGTCCCGATATTGCCGTCAAAAGTGCTGCCTCGGATGATAATGTTGCCAGGAGTAGGGCCTGGTGTTGCATTGGGCCCAGAAGCATTAGCGCCATCGACGTAAACTGCCCCGCCAACGCCTTTATCTGTGCGGTTGCCAGTGAATTTCGAGTTTTCGATCGTCATGCTGCCCAACAGGTTATTCACAGCCCCGCCGTAGCTGCCTTTGTTGTTGGTAAATTCGCTATCTTTGATATTGAGAACACCGCCGCTTTTAGTGGCGATCGCCCCGCCGCCGCGTTCGGTATTGCTAGCCAAAGAACCGTCATTGCCGCTAAACTTGCTGTTAATTACTGTTGTGGTGCTGCGGAAACCGGTGTAAATGCCACCGCCGAAACCGGCAACATTATTGTTGACTTGGCAATTTTCTAAAGTTAAAGTGCTGTTACCGCCAGTTTGAATGCCGCCGCCGCTGCTAGTTTCCTCGTTATTCGGATCGGTTCCCGACACTTTGCCGTCGGCAACAATCAGGTTTTTTAGAGTAACATTGGTGGAACCTTCGGTGAGGATTACCCGCGAAGTGTTGTTGCCACTGATGGTTAAATTGCTAGCAGCACTTGCATCAATTGTCAAGTTTTTGTTGATGACAAGTTGACCGGAAGTGAGGGTGATTTTTTGATTGGCAAGAGAGGAGGAAAATTGAATAATATCGCCGGCTGCTGCGGAGGCGATCGCGCTTCTCAATGAACCGGCCCCGCTATCATTAGCGTTGGTAACGGTAACAGTGGCTAAAGTCCCTTGGTAATCGGCCATTGCTTCTGGAGTCAAGGCAATGGGTGTTTCAATATCACCCTTGGTAAACTCCAAATTCCAGTTACCACCGCGCCCCGTGCGATCGCTAGATGCCGCAATATCAGCCCCGGTTAACTCCGAAAGGCGATCGACAAAATTAGCACCATCACCCGCCGCCACATCGCAACCGTAAAGCATGATATCAGCGCGATCGCTCAATGCCGTGCGCCACCCTTGCAACTCGCTGGCATACTGCGGCAAATTCTCCGAATTCAGCGTCGCCGAACCTAGCTGCAAACTGCCAGAATTCCCGTGAGAAAAAATGTGAACTTGGTCTACAGTTCCGCCCGCAGCAGCAATGGTTTGCAGTTTCGCAGTAATTTGCTCGACTCCGTTGCTATTTTTATCTAAAATGATTGTCTCAGAATTTGCGATCGCGCCGGCCGCCAGAGTTTGATAGTCATCTAAGTCCGAGTCAATGAAGACAAGAGATTTAGGACGAGAATTGCCGAGAACAGACTGTGAATCAATACTGGT
Organism: Microcoleus sp. CAWBG58; assembly: GCF_020883045.1. Classification (NCBI taxonomy): domain Bacteria; kingdom Bacillati; phylum Cyanobacteriota; class Cyanophyceae; order Oscillatoriales; family Microcoleaceae; genus Microcoleus; species Microcoleus sp. CAWBG58. The sequence continues at coordinate 9,349 of NZ_JAHRFA010000144.1, forward strand.
AAAAGTTGAATTCATTTTTCATACCCATGATGATGTTTGCTATTTGCTGGTAAATGACCTTAAACAGTTGACAGTTGACAGTTGACAGTTTGATAGCGACCTCTACCTAGAACTCCGAGGATTGGAGTAATCAATAGTCCGAGCTTAATTTCCCCCTCAAAGGTAGAGGCTTTCAACCAATTATTTTTAGTAAAATATTCATTCTGAAAACCCCTGGATTGCTAAAAAACTTCGTGAAAGCATGGGGGTACTAGAATCAAGAGAATCTTGGGTTTTTCTCCACGATCTAAATCAGAAAAATACATTCAGACATAATTATTGCTATGTGGCGATTACCTCGCTCTCAATTAGCCACATACGATGTAATTTCAAGCCAGAGAAGAGTTGCTGCGGTTCCCAATTACTGATTGACCTAAAACCCTAAAATCTGCTCTCAAGGTCTGTTGACAGTTGACAGTTGACAGTTGACAGTTGACAGTTGACAGTTGACAGTTGACAGTTGACAGTTGACAGTTGACAGTTGACAGTTGACAGTTGACAGTTGACAGTTGACAGTTGACAGTTGACAG
>NZ_JAHRFA010000145.1:0-9698 GCF_020883045.1 Microcoleus sp. CAWBG58
TTGAAAAACTAGAATCACTGTTACATAAACTATTAAATGAAGGAGGACTAATTATGAAATGGAACAGAAAAATAAAAAATAAAGGTAACGCGAGTTAATGCAGTTTAGATGTTTGACAGCTTATCTCTCGTTTTGCGGCTCTTTTTCCCTCTGCCTCATCATAGTTTTTTTTCCACGATTGTGGGATGTTTGGTTTCACCCTTTTTTAATTCGCCAACAGTCTCTTAGAAATCGCGACTACACAAACGATGTCCGCCTCCGCGGACGAAGAGGGTATTCACCAGATGAGAAATCATCGTTTGAAATCCTTAACCCGCGGAGGCGGGTTTGGTTTGTGTAGACGCGGTTTCAACCGCCGGGTGATTGATTTGCCATGCGATGACATCCCAATGATTATATCCCAATTTAGAAATCCCGGCGATTGGAAATCGCGTCTACACTGCCAACTGTCAACTTTCAACTGTCAACTAACTACTGACACCTATCCAAATAAATTCGAGCCACCCTATCCCCCGGATTTTCCCGCAAACAATCAGCAAATAACCCCGCCGCTTCAGTAAAATTATAGATATTGTACAAAGACAAAGCCTCAGTAAACACTGGCAAAGTAGCCAACTTCCCCGCTTTAACGAACGGCAAATCTGCATCAAAAACCTCATAAACAGTAACCCATTCAGACTTCCCCTTAACCTGAACCTTATCAATCACGCGAATCCCATAATCAGCAGGATTTCTCAAGCCATCGACAGTCTGCTGAGTAATTAACAGCGACACCCCATAATTCTTCGTCAAATTTTCAATCCGAGCAGCCAAATTAACCGCATCGCCAATCACAGTACCGTCCATCCGATTGCGCCCGCCAACAGTACCCAACATCAAAGAACCAGTATTAATTCCCACCCCAATCTGAATCGGCACATCGCCCATAGAAGCGCGATCTTGATTGTATTCAGCAAGAGTATGCAGCATCGCAATTCCCGCTTTCACAGCATTGTCGGCGCCCTCGCTAAACAAAGCCATAATTGCATCGCCAATATATTTATCAATAAACCCGTGATTTTCCACAATCAGCGGTTCCATATAACTCAAATATGAATTTATAAATTTAAAATTATCTTGCGGTGTCATTTGTTCAGAGAGAGTAGTGAAATCTCGAATGTCAGAAAATAAAATCGACATTTCCAACTCTACCGCATCTCCCAATTTAACATCAACAATACTGTCATATCCCAAAAAAGATAAAAACTGATTTGGTACAAAGCGACTTGTCGCCTCAGTAATTTTTACTTCTGTATCTAGTGCCAGTTCCAGATTGCAATTAACTTGAAAAAGTTCTGTAATCAGATTTTTGCGCTCGGCTTCAGCTTTTTTGCGCTCGGTAATATCTAGGATGGTATTAATAGCATAAGTAATTTTTCCCGTGCGATCGTAGATAGGAGTTGCCGAAATTTCTAAGGGAATAATTTTGTCGCCGTTGTGGACTTCTACATCGTCAGCGGCGGCATTTTCTCCTCTCAACGCCCGCACAACTGGCAAGTCTTCAGGAGGATATTCTAGATCCGTGCCTGCTCGATAAGTGTGATAAACCTCTGACAATTGTTCTGAATTTATATCCGGCACCACTCCCTTACCAAAGATCTCTTTGGCTTTCTGATTGATATAGTAAACTTTGCCCTCAGCATCCAGCACCCCCACACCAATTGGCATTGCTTCCAAAAACTGTGTCAAGCGATTTTCGTTTTCATTGAGTTGGGCAATCAGTAATGCTTGGTCAAAGTTTAACTTTGCCAACTCGCTATTCATTTGCTGGAGTTGGGCATTTTGTTCCGCCAACAGTTTGTTTTGATGGTAACTATTGACAGCTTCTTTTACCGTCAAACTCAGGTCTTCTTGCTGCCATGGCTTGGCGATATAACGATATAAATTTGCATTTTTGATAGCATTTCCTACCGCTTCAATATCTGCTTGTCCTGTGAGCATGATTTTCAGAGTTTTGGGTGAAATGATATGAACTCGCCTTAACAGCTCATCTCCATTCATTTCAGGCATAATATGGTCGGAAATAATTAACGGGACTTCATAGCCATCGTCTAGCAATTCCATGATTAATTCTAATGCTTCTTCCCCACCTTCAGCAATTTCGATAATATAATCATTGCTGATTGCCTCTTGAAGTTCTGCTTTCAGACTTCGGAGTACAGTTTTCTCATCATCAACACAGACAATTACTTGTAGAGCCATAATTGAGACCGACCGGATTTAATAGTTTTCAACAACTCGGCTATAGTTGCGCTAAACCAGATTTAATCGTTTCCAACAGTTCGGCTTCCGACCAAGGTTTAGACAAACAGCAATGGAGATTCGCTTCGTTCTTAGCTCGGTTAATCGCTGCTTCGTCAGCTTGACCAGTCAGCATAATTTTAATGACTTTGGGGAATTTTTTGTGAATCCGAATCAGCAGCTCATCTCCTTTAATTCCCGGCATTAGCCAATCAGAAATAATCAAAATAATACTTATATCTTCCTCATTAAGTTCTTCGATTAACTCTAGAGCTTCATCCGCATCTTCCGCTCCTTCATAGAGGTAATCACTACCGAATGCTCTTGACAGTTGCGTTCTCAGACTATTTAACACAATTCTCTCATCATCAACACACAAAATAACTGGCTTAGACATTATTTTTTATCCTCTATTATTAGCGATATAACTATGTTGGTAGGGTGGGAACTACGCCCCTTACCGCTACTAATAGTCTTGCAAACCAGCTTATGCTTAAGTTCTGATATTGGTACATTTCATAATTATACTCTAAGGATCGGCAGAAAAACATTAAATGTAGTTTCACCTGGAATTGATTCTACCTCAATCCTTCCTTGATGTTTTTCCACAATCTTCTTCACAATGTCCAGTCCCAATCCGCTGCCTTCTCCTGCGGGTTTAGTAGTAAAAAATGGCTCGAATATTTTCGCCTCGATCTCTTCAGGGATGCCTTTGCCGCTGTCAGTAACGCTAATCTTTACCTGATCGGATTGCTCCGTCAATCCAATAGTTAATGTGCCACGATTATCCATTGCTTGCAAAGCATTGTGAACGAGATTTGTCCACACTTGATTTAGTTCATCTGGATAGCATAGTATCGGCGGTATTTCGGTATAGTTTCTGACTACCTCAACTCCTTGTTTGAGTAGATTTTGATAGAGAGTTAAGATGGTTTCGATCCCTTCAGCAATGCTGGCTGTTGTCTTATTGCCTGCCTGTTCGTAACGGGCATAGGTTTTTAAGGCAAACACAACTTTTGATGCTCGATCTGTAGCTGTATTGATAGTAGCGATGCCTCTTTTTAATTCAGATAGTTTGTAAGCGATTCCTAGGATGTGCAAACTATCCGGTTTTTGGAGTAGCAGGAGACAAGTTTCGATACGATCGTAGATCCCCATCACAACTAATATATCTGCAACAGTATCGGCATTCTCAATCTCTAATTCTTGCAGTTCGCTTCTTAAAGCTCTCTTCAATTTGCGTTCTTCTTTGGTTGATAGTGTTGATTCTTGTTGGAGAGATCGCTGAAGTAATTCTGAAAATTTTTGCCCTTCTTCTGGAGATAAAGATTGAAAAAGTGCTGGCAAATGTTCGAGAGTTTGATCCAAGAACTTAGACACATTTCCCGCTGAAGAACGAATTGCACCCAAGGGTGTGTTAACTTCGTGAGCAACTCCCGCCACAAGTTGTCCTAAAGCTGCCATTTTTTCTGATTGAATCAGTTCTTCTTGGGTGGTTTCGAGCTGTTGGAGAGTATCGCTTAGTTCTTGATTTTTCTGGTACAAAGCTGCTTCAGCCTGCTTGCGATCGCCAATTTCTCGCCACACCGTATGCAGAATTTGCCTACCATCTACAGGAATTACAGTCAGCAATACTTCCACCCAAAAGTCTTCTCCGTCGCTGCGGCGGTGCATCCATTCAAAGCGATAGCTACCTCGCGAAAAAGCAATGGCTGTGATTTCCTGGGCTTTTTCAAAAGAGTTTCTACCGTCTGGTTGAATCTCCGGAGAAAGTTGAGCCGGCGGCAAGGAAAGAAGCTGTTTTTTGTCATTGCAACGCATCATTTTGACCGTGGCGGGGTTGCAGTCGATAAAAACATCTCCATCTAAAAGCAAAATTGCATCGGCGGATTGCTCGTAAAGTTGTCGAAAACGAGCTTCTGACTGCTGGAGTTCTTGGGTGCGTTCTTCTACTTTTGCTTCTAAATTGGCATAGAGTTGGGCATTTTCGATCGAGATGGCAGCTTGAGAAGACAATAATTGTAGAACTGCTAATCGATCGGGAGTAAATGCACCGACTGTCAAGTTGTTTTCTAGGTAAAGGATACCGATCGCCTTTCCTTGATGTTGAATAGGCAAACACAATACTGATTTTGGTTTGTGCTGATTTATGTATGGATCGTTAATATTTTTAATGGGAGATTCTGGTTGGTTGATTTCCTCGAACAAGTCGTTAAAAATGACATATTCTTGAGTCCTAAAAACATAGTTGATGATGCTTCGAGGTAACTTATTGCTAGTTTCAAGAGGAATTGACTCCAGAACTTTTATTTCTGCAACACCGCTAGTTCCGGTAGCTTCAATTACTAAATTACCTGCTTTTTTCAAAATAAAATTGCCTGTTTCTGCTCCGGCATTTTCCATCACTACTTGCATTAAAATTGACAGCAATTTGTCAAGCTGAATTTCTCCTGAAAGTGTTTGAGATGCTTTCATGATTGTCCCGAAGTCCAGGATTTCTGAAACACTGGAACTGGTGGATGAGATAGTTCCAGAGTTCATTAGCACAATTGTTTCGTCTGTATGAATGCTCTTTTTCTGGTTCAGGATTGGGGCGAGCAATTGGGGATACCGTTTTTCTAGATCCTCAACCTTTGCCTTTGCACCCCAACGCGCATAAGCGTAGTAGGCGTCGGTTAAGTAAACTGTGCCAACTTTATCTTTACCCCAAGCGAGATAGAATTTAGCCGCGAGTTCCTGGGCTAGTGCTTCTTCGTTGAGATAACCATTTTCTTTGGCGAGGGAAATGGCGCGATCGTACAATTCGATCGCCTCTAATTTTTCCTCTAAAACTCGATGCCGTTCTGCCTCTACTAGATAAAATTTATGTAGATAATTCATCGGGGCATGATTCGCCCATTTTTGCATTTTCTCCTGATTGGCGATTACAGTTTCGAGGAATTGTTGTTGTTCCGAAATCTCTACATCTGGATACACCGCCAACTTAGAGAGAGAATCGTAGGTATAAAAAATCGGCACTAATATCGAAGCTACTCCTGCATCTAAATACTCTTTTGCTCCGGCAGAATGCTCGATCGCTTGGTGGTAGTCACAAAAAAGATAACAAAGGATTAACTTATTTAAGAAAAAATAGTAACAGGCTATTCTGTAATTATTGGCAATATGAATCGGTAACATTTTAGCTTCATCACAAGCTGAACCGATTAAAAAGCAAGGATTATCCGTCCTTTCCAGTAAGTTTAATACAACTTGATGGTAAATTTGATGCAATTGAAGAATGCTATCCTGATTCATCTTGTCGATCGCATCACCGTAAGTTTCCATCTCTAGTTTCACGCTTGATAGCTCGACCGATCCACTAAAGAATAAATGGTAGCAATACCTGTGGGCAGAATAGCAAGCGTGTTCTAAATCTCCTGTCTCTAAACCGCTAAAGTAAGAAGCTAGAAAAGGTTTTAAGGTCTCTGTAATATGCTGTTTCCAATGCTTGATAAAGCAAGCTTCTACAAACATTGTCATAGATTTAAAAGGCTTAGCATCGAGTTTCTCTAGTAGATTTAGTGCCAGTTGTCCAAATTGATAGCCCGATTCTAACTCCCCCATGACTCCGCAGAGAATGAGTCCATAATTAGCATAGGCATGAGTATGAGTTGGTGCATTACCATATTTAAGGGCTAATTGAATTTGTTTAAAAGTAATGAGAGGTAACAAAACTGGAGTGACCATGTAAGCAGAAGGACAGAGTTGTAACAGCATCTGAGTTGCTGCCAGTTTTTGCGGGTCACTCATGTCAGGTAAATCAATTAAGTCATGAATCGGTTTTCCTTGTAAAGCCAATTGCGTCTTTTCAAAAGCCAAGGGAATTTCTGTCAGTTCTGGATCTTTAGGTAGATCTATCCCCAAGAGTTTGAGAATGTCTAACCCAAAATTCAAAGATTGTTTGAGTTGGTTCTGCGCTTTCAAAGCTTGAATTTTAACTTGATAAGTTTTGATTTGATCTAAGAGTGTATTTGCCTTTTCCAGGACTATTTCTGCCAATGGCTCCATTTGCTCAAAATCACCATTCAGATACATCGCCTCTGTGGCTTCTTCGTAAAGTGCTAAACTCAGGTTGTAATGATTCTGCCAACACTCAACATCCAGGAGTTCTATGCCTAAAGTTAAATATTTTTCAGCAGCCGCGTAAGCCGTGGAAGATTTAGCTTTACGTCCAGCTATTAAATTTAACTGAGCAAGCTCATCTCGTTTGATTCGATCGGTAATTAACTCCACCCCGATATTTAATTGGTTGACAATATCAAAAATCTTCTCTTCTTGTTCTGCTTCTGGCGTATTCCTCAACAACAGTTGTCCGATTTCGAGGTGGGTGGACTGTTTCTGGGATTCGGGAATTAGAGAATATGCCGCTTGCTGTACTCGATCGTGCAAAAATCTGTAGGGAACCGATAACTCCGATCCTTGAAGAATTTCAACTGATTCAGATTCCTGAAAAAATTTGTATACTTCACTGGTGGGAATAACTAATCCTTCTTGCAGTGCTAGCCACAAATCGGCTGCTGTTTCCGACTCGGATTTTTTGGAGACAATTGCTAGCGTTGCTAAGTCAAATTGATTACCTACACAAGCTGCAAGTTTTAAAGCTTGCTTAGTATTTTCAGGCAACTTCTGCAACTGAATTGCCATAAACTCGACGACATCATCAGTCCAAGAAAGCGCCCTCAATTTGGCAATGTCGCACTGCCAACCTCCCCTTGCCCCGGGGGTGAAATCAAATGATATAAATCCATCGCTGTGCAAAAATTGCAGAAATTTAGTTGCAAAAAAGGGATTGCCTTTGGTTTTGGCAAAAATCAATTCCGTCAAAGGCATTGCTCTTTCTATTGGACAAGAAAAAGTATCGGCAATTAGGCAATTTAGGGAAGTTAGGTTGAGAGGTGCTAAGGTAATTTGATTGACTTTCAGGACGGGTGGATCGATATCCTGCTTTTCTAGAGAAGATGCTGACGAATTAGCCTCTACTTTCCTAATCTCACCCAATGTCAACATTAGCGGGTGAGCCGGAAATACTTCGTTGTCTCGATATGCTCCCATTAACAACAGATAGCGGGTATCTGTTTCGCTCATCAGCAACTGCATCAATTTCAAAGAAGCTGAGTCTGCCCACTGCAAATCATCCAAGAAAATTACTAAAGGATGTTCTTTGGTGGCGAATACTCGGATAAACTTGCCAAATAGCAAATTAAAACGATTTTGAGATGCGACTCCTTCTAGTTTGAGGACTTCTGGCTGCTTACCAATTAGGTGTTCTAATTCGGGGATGACATCAATAATAACTTGACTGTTTTCACCCAAAGCCTCTAGGATTTTTGCTCGCCATTTTTGGACTTCGGTGGCGCTTTCGGTGAGCAGTTGCTGCATGAGACTTTGGAATGCCTGCACCCACGACGAGAAGGGACTGTTGCGGTTAAATTGATCGAATTTTCCTTTGATGAAGTAACCCCGTTGGCGGACGATGGGTTTGTGAACTTCGTTGACAACGGCTGTTTTGCCAATGCCAGAAAAGCCAGCGATTAGCATGATTTCGATATTACCTTCGCTGATGCGATCGAAGGCTGCTAATAGGGCTTTAACTTCAGTTTCTCTACCGTAGAGTTTTTCGGGGATGACGAAGCGATCGCAAATATCCCGATTTGCCAATACAAACTCGCTAATAGTCCCATTTTCTTGCCATTGCTGCGAGCATTTTTCTAAGTCGTAGCGCAGCCCAGCAGCACTTTGATAGCGTGATTCTGGAGTTTTTGCCATCAGTTTTATGATGATATTATTCACCATCACTGAGATAGCTGGAACCAGATTGATTGGCTCAGTTGGCATTCTGGCAATATGACAGTGGACTAACTCCATTGGATCGTTAGAGTCAAAGGGCAATTTCCCTGTTAGTATTTGGTAAAATGTAATTCCCAACGAGTAAAAGTCGGTACGGTAGTCGATGCCCCGATTCATGCGTCCCGTTTGTTCGGGGGACATATAAGCTAGGGTTCCTTCTAAGATGTTTGGATTTTGGATTTCCTGGTTTTCTCTGGGTAAAAGAGATGAAATGCTGAAGTCAATTAATTTAACTTCTTTAGTTTCCGGGTTAATGATGATATTCTGGGGCTTGATGTCTTTGTGAATAATTCGGTTGTGATATAGTCCTTCTAGGGCTTGGACGATCTGAATTGCGATCGGCAAAAATTCATTTAGCGGTAGAGGCGAACTCTGGAGGGAGGAAATGTCAGATTTACTGGATTTGATATTATCCAATTGCTCTGAATTAACAGTATACTCAGATAGGGAAATACCTCCAATATCCTCGGTAATCAGAGCAAAAGCATTCTGATAGTTTAAGAGTGCAATGGGTTTGACAATTCCCGGAAGGTCAAGATTTTTGGCGATCGTGTACTGATTGCGAAACTGTATCAGTTCGCTAAAAGTGGGATACTCACTCCATAACAGTTTGATAATTACTTTTTGGTTTGACTCAGAAACTCCTCGATAAACCTGGGTTCTAGAGCCATTATAGATTTGCTCGGTGAGGTGATAGCCGGGAATTTTTAACATATTATCAGTCATGGTGAAGAGGTTAAATCAATATTCTGTAGATGCTATCGGAGGCTGAAAATGATAAAGCGGTAAGGTGCATATTGCACATCTTACAGAGTAGAGTTTATGCGCCGAGAACAATTAATCCAAAATTCTTGGCTGTTCAAATTTTAGATGCTCTGGCTGAAATTAATTAGGTTTTTTAGTGCTATTTTAAGATTTTTGACAGGGACTAAAAGATGTCCGATGAAAGACAGACACACCGTAACGTTCTAACCCCAATCTATGTTTTTTTGTACCATATCCCTTGTTGTTTGTCAAGTCATATTCGGGATATTTGACGGCCATCCGCAGGATTAATTCGTCGCGCCAAACTTTGGCGACAATACTAGCAGCGGCAATCTGAATCGATCGCGAATCACCTTTAATCATCGTCTCTTGGTCGATCGACAAATTGGGTATTCTTTGATTGCCGTCAACCAAACACAAATCGGGCGCGACATTTAATTTCAAAATCGCCCGTTTCATTGCCAACAAAGAAGCCTGCAAAATATTCAGGCGATCGATCTCCCGCACCGAAGCTGCACCAATTTGACAGTCAACCGCCACAGCCCTGATTTTGACTGCTAACCGACTCCGGGCTGCGGCACTCAACTGTTTGCTGTCGCGCACCCCGCAACTTACTAATTCTTCGAGAACTTCGTCGGGCAAAATGCAGGCGGCTGCCACCACTGGCCCGAACAAAGCTCCTCTTCCTACTTCATCTACACCTGCAATTATCCGAGGGAAAGAGGGGGAGGGGGAGAGGGGGAGAGGGGGAGAGGGAGAGAGGGAGA
>NZ_JAHRFA010000146.1:0-9447 GCF_020883045.1 Microcoleus sp. CAWBG58
GTAAGTCTTTTAAAATCGTCAAATTTTTGTTTGAGTTTTTCACCAAGGAACATAAATTTAATTTCCCCAAAATCAATCAGTACACCTATACTACCGATACATAGAAAATGATTTAGGATTGCTATAAAACGTTATTTTACCACATACGATCTTGTCTTTTAAAAAATGTCCTTGCCCTTTGCTCACCGGGGATACTGCACCCGATAAATCCGGTTGTTCGCTTCCTCAGTAAACAACAAACTCCCATCAGGTAAAACCAGCAAACCAACAGGCCTCCCCCAAGTTTTCGGGCCCGACGGATCGGTGAGAAAACCAGTCAGAAAGTCCTCATAATAACCTTGAGGGCGTCCAGTCGCCGCATTAAAAGGTACAAACACAATTTTATAACCTGTTCCTGCATTCCGGTTCCAACTGCCGCGAAACGCTACAAACGCCCCGTTCAGAAATCTTTTGGGAAACGTTTTCCCGTCGTAAAACTGAAGTCCCAAAGCTGCCGAATGTGCCTGAAACAGTACGTCTGGCGTCAATGTTTTAGCGGCTAAATCAGGCCGATCGCTCTTTCCATTTTTGACGTGGCGCGGGTCGAGCAAATTTGGCTTAAAATAAGTGTATGGCCAGCCGTAAAACTCGCCTTGACGAATTCTGGTCAAGTAATCCGGCACCAAATCATCTCCCAAACCGTCGCGCTCGTTGACTGTCGTGTAGAGTTGATTGGTTTTTGGGTGAAAATCCAATCCCACCGGATTTCGCAAACCGGAAGCAAAAGTTTGCTGGTTTGTACCGTCCAAATTCATCACTTGCACCGACGCCCTGGGTAAGGGTTCGGAGTCGGCATTAGATTGGGAACCAACTGATACAAACAACTGGCGGTTGTTGGGGGAAGCGACAACATTTCGCGTCCAGTGTTGATTGTAGCCGCCGCCCGGTAAATTGGCAATTTTTTCACCAGTACCTGTTAATTGTTCTTGTCCTCTTGTGTAGGGAAATCGGCGGACTTCATCGGTATTTCCCAGGAAGAAATAGCGATCGGCAAAAGCCATGCCAAAGGGAATATTTAAGCCGTTTTGGGCGCTAGCAAAAGTCATGTTCACCTCAGCAACGCCATCACCGTTGGCATCCCTGAGCAGCCTAATCCGATTCTGCCGGGTTTCTGTTACCAAAACATCTCCTGTCGGCGTCAAAGCCAGCCATCGGGGAGCGTCTAAATTGTCAGCAAAAACGGTGACGACAAAGCCCGGAGGGACTTGCAGCACTGGCGATGGGGGAATCGGTACTACTTGAGGAGGTTTCGAGGCGCTTTGGGTGGCGAAAGGCTGCGGCAAAGCAGTTGCAACAATGCGGATCGGCTGCGGCGATAGCGGCTTGGTTGGTACAGTTTGATTGGTGCGGACATTTGTCAGCGGTGCAACGGAGGGAATTTGCGACAGGGGAGTTGGTGCGGGTACAGGAGTCGCTGTAGCATCGGTAGCTCGATCGCACGCAACCAGGGGTAACAGCAGAATTAGCAGCAAGAAACGCAGGTAATACATAGCAGCGATTTCTCAACAATTGCTGGACAATTATCTTAATTGTAACTGCTCTGAAAAAGCAAAGCCACCGAGCGCGGTGGCTTAATTCTGGTTAGAAATCTAGTTCTACCAAAGTCCTCTCACAGGAGGAGCTGGACGCGGAGCCGGAATCGGACGCGGAGCCGGAGCGGGAGCGGGACGAGGAACTGGGCGGGGAGCGGGAGCCGGACGCGGTGGCGGTTCAGGGGCCGGACGCGGTGCTGGAGCGGGGGGACGAACAACTGTGGTAGAGACTACTTTATAATCGGGGATCACGACGAGTCTTTCTACCTGATCTCCGGCTACGGTGGCTCTGACTTTCATTCCCGGTACCAGAGACGTAATTCTCAGGATACATCTTTGAATCCTGAGAGTCCTGTACGGCCCGCTTTCTGGGCTAATTGTTACTATGTCGCCGACAATATTTTTGACAAAACCAATAATGGTTTGAGCGTTGGCTGTTGTGGTGCTCTGCGTTTGGGCTATTTCAATTGGAGGGTTGGCCATCGCAGGATTCACTGAAACCGCCGATATTAGTACCGACAGGGTTGCACCTGTAAATAATTTGATCTTCTGAAGACGCATTGAAACCTCACATTAACTGCTATTCAGGGTCGGGCTTGCTTCCGCTGCGCGAAAGTCCCAACCTTTAAACCTAATCCAGTTTAATCCCCGGAGTAGTAAATTTAGGACAATCTCAAAAAAAGATTATCGAACAAGTTTTCAAAGACTGAATTATACATCAAAAGTTCCCCAGTTACAAGAAGTTCAGTGCTTCGCATCTCTAGAGTGTCGGCGTGATATATTGAGTTTGTTCGATCGACCGTTTCCGTTTTTTTGCGCCCCTCTAACTGTGGTGGCACGGGCGGCAAACTCTGCCAACAGACAGATTATGCTTGCCGGATGCAGCAGCGCCATAGTTTCAATTTGCGATCGCCAGTCTGCCACAGATAAAAAAATCAAATGAGTCGGAGGTAAAATTCAATCATTGACTTGCAAGATTTACCCATCAACTGAATTTGTTCGCAAAAATCTCTAGCGGAATCCCACCGTTAGCCCTATAAAATCCCGGTTTCTTTGATATTAGTGCTTCATTCAGTTGACAGTTGACAGTTGACAGTTGACAATTAATAGTTGACAGCAACCTCTGCCTGGAAGTCCGAGGATTGGAGTAATGAATAGTCTGATTTTAATTTCTACGCCAAACCCCGAATCTTTCAAGGAATTATTTCTGGCAAGTTTTGTGTTTAGTTCTCTCATCTCCGTAAAATTACTGACAACAAAAAATATTGGTTTGTAGTGAGGACTTTAGTCCGCATCAAATTTCCTGGAATCGCATTCATCACTACAAACCAATTTTGTGGCAGTTAAATGAGTTATGATTTGTAGAATGGAAACTCAAAACTGGGCAGGGCATTGACAGTAAAAAAGCCATCTCTAAAATGTGGCTGTCCGGTCGAGTTTGCGGATAATTAGATAGGAAATTTGTAGGAACGGCTGGTGAGGAGTTTAGCGAACAAAATAATGGTGAACAGCAAATTTTTATTTAACAACTTAATTGTGCTGAGTTTGAGCGCAGCGGCGCTGTCGGTTCCCCTCCAGCAGCAGGTAGCAGCCGAACAGGTGGCTAATTTGAGCAATAGGGCGATCGCCCAGCAGCCAAAATCTGATGTAAAATTGCCAAATCTCGGAGTTCCCGAACTGCCACCATTAGGCGAACCGTCTCAGTATCTTCCGCAGGAACCAAACGCGCCGCAAAATGCCATTGAGGAAGTGCGTTTAGTGCTGAAATTGCGAGAACGCCGGGTCTATGTTTACCGCAAAAATAAGGTGCAAGCCAGTTTCCCGGTGGCTGTGGGGAAAGGCGGGTGGGAAACTCCCACGGGGAATTTTAAAATTACACACATGATTAAAGATCCAGTTTGGGAACATCCTTGGACTGGAGAACTTGTTCCTGCAGGGCCGGACAATCCGCTGGGAAGCAGGTGGATCGGGTTTTGGACGGATGGTAAAAATGTGATTGGTTTTCACGGTACTCCGAATCCAGAGTCGATCGGGCGAGCGGCTTCTCACGGTTGTGTCAGAATGTTCGACAAGGATGCCCAAGCTTTATTTGAGAAAGTCGCAGTTGGCACGCCGGTGATAGTCGAGAAGTAATTAGGTTTGTAGTCAAGTAATTAGGTTTGTAGTGAGGACTAAAGTCCTCAGAAAAGAAAGGACTTTAGTCCTCACTACAAACCTAGATTGTAATTAGGTCTGTAGTAAAGTAATTAGGTTTGTAGTGAGGACTTTAGTCCTCAGAAAAGAAAGGACTTTAGTCCTCACTACAAACCTAGATTGTAATTAGGTTTGTAGTAAAGTAATTAGGTTTGTAGTGAGGACTTTAGTCCTCAGAAAAGAAAGGACTAAAGTCCTCACTACAAACCTAGATTGTAATTAGGTTTGTAGTAAAGTAATTAGGTTTGTAGTGAGGACTTTAGTCCTCAGAAAAGAAAGGACTAAAGTCCTCACTACAAACCTGGATTGTTCAAATAGATTGCTGGTATTTTTCCAACAATTCCGGAATATAATCGTAGCCATCAACACCAATTACTGGCATGATGCGGGATCGACTTTTCGCCAAAGACTGTTTAAAAGATTCCGCCCCCATTTGTCCGCGCAAAATAGTCAGCAAACCAGCCGATTGTCGCCATTCCATCGCCCCAATTTGCTCCAAAGTATACATCCCCAAACAGCCAGCAAAAATCGCTTGTTCTAGCTCATTCAGACTGTAATAAGCTTGAGCTAAATAAGCCAAATTGAGACCTTGGAGATATAAGTCGCCGGAAAATTGAGCAGCTTGCCAACCTTTGACCAAATACTCGATCGCACCAGCAGCATTTTCCAAGGCAATTTTAGCAATACCGAGGCTGCTAGAGCAAAAAGCTTGACTTTGCCGATCGCCCAATTTCTCGGATAATAACAAACCTTGCTCCAAATAGCCGATCGCACTTTCATAAACCTCCGGTTCCACCTCCTCCAACTGCCGCGCCTGAAACACCTCGCTGTAGCCCAAATTAGCCAGCGCGTTCGCCTCACCTTGTCGCTCTCCCGCCTGCCGTGCCATAATCAAAGCCCGTTGGCTGTAATTGATCGCTTCCTGATAGTTTTTTTGAGCAACATAATTGCGGCTGATGTGATTGAGATTGGCGACTTCGCAAGCTTTATCTCCTTCGCTGCGGGCAATTTCCAGGGATTGCTTGTGCAGTAAGATCGATCGTTCGTAAGCCCCAGCCGCCTGCATCGAATAACCCAAAAGCGTCAAAATCCGAGCCTTCGCTTGAGTACCTTCAACACGCCGCAGCGGTTCATCTAAATAATCCAAAGTATGCCGCAAAGCTTTACCGTCAAACGAAGCAAAAATCCCGCCGTAAAGCGGAAAGTATTCCCGCTGAGAAAAAGTGCGTAAAATTTGCAAAGTTACTTGAAAACAAGCATTTGCCAACTGTTCGCCGCTCTTAGTAGAATTATTAAATCCACTAGCTAGCTGACTCCAAATTACCGAAAAAGTAATATAAGTAGAAATCGAAGCTTTTGTGGACACCTTGGAATCATAAACTTGCTTGTCGAACCACGTCACCAAAGCCCGTTGCAAACACTGCAAAATAATCGCCAATTCTAGCAAAGTACCTAATTCTACATTAGACTGCTTGGCTGCAAATTCAACGATAGAATCACCCCTGGCAATAGTCTGTAAAAGAGCATTAACAAAGGCACTATTAACTTTTTTAGCCCAAAAAGCCCAAGGCCCATTTTGTTCGGGACTACCGGCGAATCCTAGCTGCTGTGGCTGATAAATCCAACCGACGAGTTCCGGTTCCAAGCGCTGCCAAGATTCTAAACCTTTAGCAATCCCGGCTGTGATTTGCTGCAAATCTCGTTCGGTTTCGGGATTGGTAGTTTGCAGCATTTGTTGGTGCACCGATTTTGACAATTGCTGCAATTGATCGAGAGTCAGCGGATGTTCTTTATTGGGATCGATGATTTGCAATATTGCCAGGAGGCGGCCGTTAGATTCGGCGGTAAGGATTTGTTGGATGGAAGCTGCGATTTCGCGATCGACGCGGTTATCCTTCTGCCAACGTTCCCATTCTCCTTGGATAGTTTTTAGCGCTCTGAGGCTGCGATTTGCCTTGGCTTGTTTGATTTCATCCTTTTCATTTCTGAGCAGGTTGTCAGTGGCATCTAAGCGTTCGCCGAAACAGCGTTCAAAGATTTCGCCGGTGCCGGTGCCAATGTCTTGCACCAACATTTGATATACTTGTTCTTTAGAGCGAATTTGACCTTTGAGGGTAATTTCGACAATTTTATCGATCAGTGCTAGGTAGCGATCGCGCAATGAAGTAGGTTCTGGCATAAGTTATTTTTAGTTAATAAATTTTTATGGGCAGTGCTAGCAGCATTTGACGCTAGTATTTCATCTTACAGTTTAAAAGAATGTTTGTAGTGAGGACTTTAGTCCTCAGCAGTGAAGGACTTGCATTCCTTACTACAAACTAATTTTACTGTCGGATGACAGAGAAAGTCCGATTATTTAATTTTAGAGCTCATCTGGATTAATGCCCATTGCTCGGAGGCGATCGGCTAAACGATTTGCTCGCTCCCTTTCAGATTCAGCTTGCTGTTTTTCAAATTCAGCACGTTGCCTTTCTGATTCAGCTTGCTGTCTTTCAATTTCAGCTTGCTGCCTTTCAAATTCTGCTCGTTGGCTTTCCAATTCTGCTCGTTGGCTTTCCAATTGAGCTCGCTGTCTTTCAGATTCTTCGGGAATCAGAACCAAATTCCCGTTAATATCGTACCAGCGCAGCCACAATCTTTGATTTTGGAGGAAAGCACCTTCCCACAAACCCAAACTTAATTGTATTTCAGGTATCCAGAATCGAGAACCTGTTAGCACTTGTTCGCGGTAACGGTTGCCAATTAAGCGAAATACTCTCAATTGGTTGTTGTATTTGCTAAACACAAAGTAATAAGGAATTTTCAAAATTCTTTCGTAAACCTGCCACTTAGTCGGAGGCTTATTTGGCTCTGATTCTGTCAGCCCCAAATCTTCATCTTCCGTACTTGGTGACAGAAATTCGATCGCAATTAAAGGATTGACTGCTTCGTCCCAAATGACGTAACTTTGGCGCAAGTCTCTGTCTTGGTAAAATCTGGAAACGCCTACAACTAAATACCAATCAGGTCTTTTGTACCAATTGAGATGGTTCGAGTCGTAGTATAGATTCAGATCGCTGGCTGAAAATGTGCGATCGGCTGGATAATTAGGGGGAATGCAGCTAGCAGACAAAAGTTGTGCTTGCCACTGATGATATTCGTCAGGCAAACCGGGTTCCTCCGGGTCTTCACTAGGTAGATCGTACATCGTCGGCAGCACTTTTGCTTGGGAAGATTGCGAATCTGGTATGTACATTGTTATACAAATATCCCTGCGAGATGTGATATCAATTCCGGTTGCACCGGAATGATTGTTGACTGCTGCATAGACTCCGATCCCCCCTAACCCCCCTTAATAAGGGGGGGACAAGATTCTGGTCAAAGTCTCCCTTCTTAAGGACAAGATTCTGGTCAAAGTCCCCCTTCTTAAGGGGGATTTAGGGGGATCGAGATATCTGCAACCACCCATTAAATTGATAACGGATGTGATATTAAGGAGATACAGGCACTGCGGTATTTGTTGCATTATAGCGCAATGCGATTTGTTGTGGCAGAAAGTCGGTATCTTTGGCACTGGGAATGCGATCGAGATAGCAATCTTTTACTGCTAGCATAAAACCTTCGATCGCCTGTGGTGAATTTTGAGAGTCTGCTACCTGCAAGAAATTTTGCCATTTACTCTCATCTTTGCCGTTAATATCTAGCAAATGCAACGCGGCTAAATACTCGGCTACTGGATCTAAAGCAAAGTGAATTCGATCGCGGGTGACACCTTTTGTTTGGATGATTCTGAGTTTGTCTTCTAAATACTTGATTCGCGCTTCTGCCGTATCTTCACCCAGAGCAATTATCGCATTTTGACGGTTGGCTGCTGCGGGGCGATAGGTTGACTTCAGGCATTCCCAAGCTATGATTTTAGCATCTTTATGGATGGTGGCATCGCCGATATTATTCTCTGTGACGCTGCGGTTAAGTTTATTTAAATAGTGAAGCATCAACTCAGCAATATTATCGGGTAAATTGCCGTCGGTTGTGCCTTCTTTCTTGGCAATGAGTTGCTCGGCATAGAGTTTAGCTAGCAAAACGGTGATGTTTCTGTCGCCGACAATAGTTGATAGTTGGATGCAGGCATTGAAAAATTCTGTATCGCTGAATAACTCGCGCTTTTGCTGTTGGCTGAGATAGCTTTC
The DNA here is from genome assembly GCF_020883045.1 of Microcoleus sp. CAWBG58. Classification (NCBI taxonomy): domain Bacteria; kingdom Bacillati; phylum Cyanobacteriota; class Cyanophyceae; order Oscillatoriales; family Microcoleaceae; genus Microcoleus; species Microcoleus sp. CAWBG58. The sequence continues at coordinate 7,934 of NZ_JAHRFA010000146.1, forward strand.
CATGAACGATGACAACCGATTTCCGGCAATGCGGAGGGGTTTGATTGTTGTCTTGGTGACTTTATCTAAATCTTCTTGCAGCCGCGAAGTTACGAGCAAAGCATTAACAGGAAAATCTGGCATTCCCGGTTTAATTGCTGTCCGTGTTTGTTCGCTCATTTCTGAGAAATGATCGACGATGACTAGAATGCGCCGCTGTTTGAGCAATTGTTGTAATAATTCTTCAGAAATCGGCTCAGCAGTGTCGGTTAAATCTTGCAATTGACCGCGAATTGCTTCGATGAATGGTTGTTTGCCTTCTGCTACTTTTATGTTGAGTTCTTCTTCGATGAGAACTGGCAGCATTCGATGCTCGCAAATGCGTTCTTCAGAAGTATCCGACATCGCCCATTTGCCAATCTGACAAGCTAAACTGGTTTTTCCCGCTCCCCCTTCTTCCCAAATCAACAAGCAACCGCGTTTTTGAGCAAATGTCGGCTGCAAGTCTTTGCCTTTAAGGGTGGCAATTGTGTTGTTGTCAAGGATGACGGGCATGGGGACGAAAATTTTCCGTTCGCCCACTGTTTCCCGTTGTTGAAATTCCTTTCGCGTCGCTACGATATGTGCTGATACCCAAGCATCGAGAACTTTGGGATGGTATTTGAAGAAGATCAAGAAACCGAGAGATACATCTGTGCCGAGAACAGGTATTTTAAAGCCGATCGGTTTTAAGGTTTCGTATATTTTTAGCAGCCACAGTGGGCGGATGGCAAAGGTTCCGAAGAGTAAAAATAAGTAAATTCCAGTTCCCCAGAAGTAGGGATTTTGGATAATTGATTTTACGAATAGGCGATCTCTTTGTTCGGTTTTGAGAACATTGATGTATATACGGAGATTTGCGATCATTGGTTTTGATTCTGAGTCTAAATATAAATATGGTTTATCAGATTCAAGCTTAGAGTTTTCCAGAATTTTCAAGGCTGATTCTAAGTTTGATACAGCCTGATTTAACTCCGTTGAAGTTAGTATCTTTGCTTTTTCTTGAAGACTAAGAGCAATACTCACCAAAGCATTGGCTGCACTGTCATGCACATATTCATTAGGGTCTTTAAGCAGGGGAATTAGCTGAGGCACAGCAGTTTTAGTTTCTGCACCGATTCTCCCCAAAGTGAGTGCTGTAAGGCCACGCACATTTGCATCCGAGTCTTTAAGTAATGGAACTAGCTGCGGCACAACAGTTTTAGCTTCTGCACCCATACCCCCCAAAGCAGAGGCTACACTGATACGCACATTTACATCCGAGTCTTTAAGTAATGGAACTAGCTGCGGCACAACAGTTTTAGCTTCTGCACCCATACCCCCCAAAGCAGAGGCTACACTGCTACGCACATTCGCATCCGAGTCTTTAAGTAATGGAACTAGCTGCGGCACAACAGTTTTAGCTTCTGCACCCATACCCCCCAAAGCAGAGGCTGCACTGCGACGCACATTTGCATCCGAGTCTTTAAGTAATGGAACTAGCTGTGGCACAATAG
>NZ_JAHRFA010000147.1:0-9429 GCF_020883045.1 Microcoleus sp. CAWBG58
TTTTTGAACCTATACACCGCAGGGGTTTCGGCTGTTCCTTGATGCTCGCATTTCCGATCGCCCAATCTGCTTTAACCCCACAACCTGCTTTTTTACCCCCTATGTCCGTTTTTGACAGCACTCTGTAGAATACTTCAGAGGTGAATATAATCGGATTTAGTCAGAGCTACTAAGACTTTGGTTACGGTGTCAGCCCGATCGCACCCTGTTCACTACAGCACTAGGCGATCGGTCAATCTGATTCATATATAGATGAGTAGTGCCGGCATTCGCTGCACTTGACTCAGGGAGATTGGGGTATGCGATCGATCCGATCGCCCACCTGCAAGTCCTAGCCCCACACAAATCCATCGCCCGCAACTACAATCTCCTTAATTACAGCCACCCCCAAACATTTTCAGTTAGCCCATTTATCAGGCTTTGAGACTCGATCGCGAGTTTGTCTCCTCAACATCTACATCTAAAAAGTGCAAGTGAGTCTCCGACTCAGTATTGGCAGCAATCACCAAACCTGTGCTACCCCAAGGGGCGATCGCCCGAGGTGAGGCAGGGCCACTAAAATTGCCTACTTGAATCCCTTGACTGTTTAACACTGCTATCTGCCCCCCAACATCTGCCAACACCCATCCCCAATTAGTCACACAAGCAGACACGGGCCAACTTTCAAGAGGAATTCGCGCTAGCTTGAGCGGCCACAATTTCATCGACAACACAGCGGCTTTACCACCTTGGGGAATTCCGAGCAAGGTATAAGGCTCAGGTGTCAACAGCATCTGTCCGACGCTGGCAGACAACTTTACAGAACCCACAGATGTGCCGCGGCGAGTGTAAACTCTAAAAATAGTTTGGGGATTTTTTGGTTCGTTGTCTGGCCAAACGGCTAAAACGTGTCGTCGATCCAAAAACGTTAATTCTGGTAAATAGTGTTCCGGTAAAGGCACAGTAGCGATCGGCTTTAGGGCTTTTTCTCGATCGCCCGCGGTGCTATTGTCAGCTAAAGCATAAAAACGCAGTTCGCCGGGAACAGCTACTGTCAACCAGCGACCGTGAGAATCAACAGCAGCTTTAAAAGCATCTGCACCTTGCCTTACACCCATATCGAGTAGGCACTGAGGCTCCACAGAACCCTCGTTGAGCCAGTAAAGTTTTTGCTGAGTGAGAACGCAGCAGCCGTGGGAAGCAGGTAAAATGCCACGCACAATTTCCGGCATTAATATAGAAGTCGGCATTTCTTCTGTTGTAACTGCGTGTTGTCCCGGCTGACACCAAACCTTTACCTCTTTACCTACAGAAGCGTAGAGATACTTTTCCGTGGCAATTAAAGCAGTCAGCGGTGCAGGAAGTATTAGCGGTTTTGGCTGCAAAACCGAATAACGAACAGTCCGAAGTAAATTAATAGCCGGCTGTGATGATTTTTCCTCTTCGGATTCCAGCGCAGAATCAGTGTCCGACTTCAGGTTTTTAGCGCTGTTGGTTGTGGGGTTTTCCCAAGGAACAATGCAGTCGCCCAATTGCCGGACAGCGGGGTCGTACACGATCAGTCGCAGAGCTTGAGCCATTTGGGAAGCACTGGCAAAACGGCGGGCCGGCAGCTTTTCCAAAGATTTTTTGACTATTGCTTGCAACGGTTCGGGGATGGCGTCGGGAAGTTGCAAGCGTTGATTCAGGTGCGCCCACCTCAAGTCTCCGGGGGCTCCGCCGAAAGGGCGGTAGCCCATGAGCAACTCAAACAGCAAAATTCCCACTGCATATATATCTGACATGGGGGAATAAAGACCGTAAAACCGCTCTGGGGCCATGTAGGCTGGGGAACCTACGGTAGCGTCGGGAGAAATTTCTTGGTGGAGGCGAGTTGTACCGATTTCTGGAAGTCGGCGGGCGATACCAAAGTCAGACAGCCTCGGCGACCAACCTTTGGAGCCTAGAGTGAGGAGGATATTTTCAGGTTTGATGTCGCAATGAACTACGCCTCGGCGGTGGGCGTAGTCTAAGCCTGCTAAAAGTTCCATGACTAGCTGTAAACCTTCGAGCAACCGCAAGGGACGGTCTTGTTTGAGCAGGTTGCGGAGAGTTCCTCCCTCACAGTAGTCCATAACCAAGTACCTGCCTGTGGCTGTGTGTTCGAGAGCTCGGCAGGTGACAATGTTGGGGTGTTGCAAGGTGATCAGAAACCACAGCTCTCTTAAAAATTCGCTAGTTGGGGCTTTTTGATGGCTGAGTTCTTTGAGAGCAACCAGTTGGCTGGTGAGGCGGGAGTCCTTGGCGGGAGTTTCTCGAACGCTGGCACAAAAAACTCGACCAAATTGCCCTTGTCCGACTAGCCCTAAAATACGGTACTTAGAATGTTGCATCGGTCTAATTATAGAAAAAGCTTGAGCTAGTATTAAAATATGTAAAGAATGCTGACAAAAATTCAATTTTTTGAATCGATCGCCAGGTACTGCTATGTTATCTCAGGTTCATTCTCAGCCTCCTAGGAGCGATCGCACGGTCGCACCTACCAAAATCCTTGAGTTTCGCAGTCAGTATCAATCTTGCCGGATTCGGGTACCGGATCTGGAACTGCCTGTGGCTGCTATTTTAGTTGATTGTGAGTATTACAGTTTTTTCAAAGCTGTCCAAGAACCATCGAAGGTTTTAGCCATCGTGGCTAAGTTGGCGAATCGGGGTGACTCAACAGCGATTACGAAAACAGCTAGCGGTTATGCAATCTGGGTTAGAGAGCCAGAAGTTGAGGCTGTCGTCAAGCCATCTTAGCTTTTTTGAGTGTTAGCCAAATTTTTTTGGCTTTGAATATGTCGATCGCACTTGCTTGCATACTGAACTTGACAGGATGAAAAATCAATATGGTTAAAATTATTAGGCTAGATCCAATTGCCGAGGAAATGGCAGTGGAAACCCGATCGAATATCCTGGCTGCCTTACTTTCCAAAGACTTAGACGTTCTTAAGGAATGCGGCGGGCGAGGAATGTGCGCTACCTGCCACGTTTACATTAAAGAGGGCATGGAAGGTTTGTCTGACATGAACCGTCGCGAGAGGAGGACGCTGGAGGTCATTACTACAGCTAAAGCCAATTCGCGACTTGCTTGTCAAGCTCAAATTATGGGTGAGGGTGTCGTTGTACAGATACCTGCGGGGATGTACATTAATGCTATTGAAAATGTGGAAGCTCTGATCGGTCGCCGAGCTCAGCAAGATTTGTTACACCCAATTACGGGTCAAGTAGTTGTAGAATCGGGAAAGTTAATTACTCGTTCGATCGTTACACAGCTTAATGAAACCCGCTTCCAAGTAGGACAATATTTAGTTCGTACTAAAGAAGCTTAAAACTGATATGTTTGTATTTTAGTAGTTGAGAAAAATCTATGTTGAGCCAACTTGCACGTTTGAGCACGGAAGCAGACGGACGCTACGCCACCGCTGAAGAACTCCAATTTTTGAAAGACTACTTTCAGTCTTTAAATCACCGGATGAGCGCTTATAAAAAACTTCAAGCCTCTGAAAAAGAAATTATTCGGCAGGTGGAAGCACAAATGCAATCTATCGACCCTAGTTTATATCGCCGCGGTTCTCAAGATCTGACTGAAAAGTGCCGTGGAGATGGTGTGCGGGTATTGAGGCATTCGGCGGCAGCACTGTTGATTAATGATACTGAACGGTTGCGCGATCGGCTGCTGCTTTGGTTGCAAAGTATTTTAGGTGCTGTTCACAGTCGTAATAGTTCGACCGTGACCTACGATGTCATGAAAAAGGTAATAAAACAATATCTCACTGCTGAAGAAGTCAGCTTATTTTTTCCGATTCTCGACATCAACCGCACTATAGTCGGTAAATAATCAAGGGAAAGTTATACCATTTTCGAGCGGGAATGACTGATTGCATAAATGCTTGGAGCAAGGGGCAAGGGTTGTATTGTTTTAGCGCACGGGTCTCCCATTAACCGCGATAGATTTTGCCGTTAGGAAGAATGGCTCCAAGCAAGTTAACTCCCCCCAAATCCGCCTCACTGAGAATGGCTCCGCGGAGGTTTGCTCCTGTCAAGTCAGCTTTCCGCAAATTGGCTTTACTGAGGTTAGCTTTGCTCAAGTCAATTTCACGCAGGCAAGAATTAGAAAGGTTGGCATTGATCAGGTATGCCCCGCTCAAGTTGGCTTTGCTGAGGTTGGCTCCACTCAAGTTAGCTTCCATCAAATAAGCACCGCTGAAATTGGCTTCGTTCAACAATGCCTCTGCCATATTAATTCCGGTTAAAAGTTTGCGGCTCAAGTCTACACTGCCCAAATCTGCCCCGCTGAGGTTGATACCGCTTAAGTGGCAGCCATTCAAAGTAATCTTTCTGAGGTAGGTTTTGCTCAGATCTGCTTTGCACAAATTTGCTCTGTCCAAGCAAGCTTCGCTGAGATCTGATTCGCTCAAACACGCGCTGTTTAAATAAGCTTGAGTGAGGTTAGTTCGCCTGAGGTTAGCTTTGCTGAGGTTGGCTTTGCTGAGTTCGGCACGGGTTAAGTTGGCTCCGGCTAGGTTGGCTTTGGACAATTCGGCTCCGGTGAGCTGTGCTTCGCTCAAGTCTGCCTCTTTGAGACTTGCTAGAGTCAAGTCTGCATCTTTCAAGTTTGCGCCGTTGAGATTGGCTTTAATCAGATAGGCTTTACTGAGATTTGCTTCGCTCAGAACGGCTTTGGTGAGGTTTGCCGCGCTCATATCTGCACCTATGAGATTTGCCTTGGGGAGAATTGCTCCTGTCAGGTTTGCCCAATTCAGGTGAGCTCCGGCTAGGTTGGCGTTGGTGAGATTGGCATCGGTGAGATTGGCTCCGCTGAGACTTGCTGCCATGAGGTTGGCGCCGGTCAGATTGGCTCCGCTGAGGTCGGCTTTGCTGAGGTTGGCCCGGCTCAGATGGGCTTTGGTGAGGTCGGCTTGACTGAGGTTAGCACCGATTAAGTATGGTCTGTGCTGGTGTTCGTTAAGATTGTCCAAACGTAGAGTTGGGGCATCGCTGGAACGGTATAAATCGATCGGACTCAACACAATGCCGCGCAAGTTGGCCTGTCTAAAATCTCTTTCGCCGGCTGCATATCGATTTAGAAGTTCATTGGCGTCCATTAAGTTTGGGAAAAAAGTTTGAGGTTGTGATTGCTTTTAAATCTTATGAGTTTCTAACAATACTGACAGTTTTTTGAACTGTTATATAACGTTTTTTGGCGTTAATTTCAAGAATTGTGATTTTTTATCTCGTTAGGATCCACCACTGATGTTAAAAAAAATATCGAGTTCCAGCAGTTGCCTTGATAGGACTTTGAACATTAAAATTAGCCAAAATTATGTCGGTAGTATTGTTTTAACGTAAATCATGAATTGTCTAGAGCGTCGGTACAGTAGAATGTCTTGACAAAAAGAACGAAATATGTATCACCTAGGGGCGTTGCATGAGGGCGACAATAAATCGCGATCGCCAATCATTTTTTTGCCCTCATGCAACGCCCGGTCAAGGTCTACATCAAGATACATACTATGTCGCTAGTGTCAATTTCTTTTACTGAACCGGCGCCCTAGGCGCGAGTTATAGTCCAATAAGTAACCTGACACAATTAATTACACAAAAAATGCTCGGAAATTACTACTTGGGAAGCTTGGCGAGCATCGCAGTGTAATTAATCTTGTCCAACTACTTAAGCTTGGGTTAAAAAGATAATTTTCATGCCCGCACCTGCTGTTACTTAAGATCCGAAAAAAGTCTTGGTGATTGCTTTCATAACATATCGCTCCCTTCGGAATCGAGGACAGCAATGAAACCCTTAGCTAACCCAAGCTTGTTGAGTTATCGTCATTTTTTTTGAAATAGCTACAACCATTTTTTAAACTCTGTAGATTTTTGATAATTTAACTGTCTGTAATGTTCGATCGTCGGGTGGATAAAATAGCCGCCCAATAACCTAGCTGATAGTTATTGACAATAAACTAATAGCTGTTACACGAGTCAGTTTTTTTGGCAAAGCTGACTGATAATAGCTTCGTGAGCTTGTCCTTCTTCGACCATAGAATCTGCTGGTTGGAGGCGATCGCGCAGTCCTAAAATAAAGCGGTTGCAGTCCGAACCCAAGGATTCGCAGGAGGTTTGCAAGCAGTGGAGTTCTCGACCTGTAAGCTGACTAAAGAAGGAACTTAAGATGCCTGCTTCTAAATAACAGGCCGGCCGCTTCGACTTGGGAGCTGTTTTAGCAAAAAGAGAGTTACCAATCTTTACTATTAAAAATCCCTGTTCGGAATAGCTGGGGTCAAATTCAAATTTTCCCCATCCGTGAGTTTTCCAGCACTGTTGCAAGGACTGAAGAAATTCTACCATTTCCATTTCGGAAACTGGCTGGCCGTAGTATTCGCTGACTTCTTCGCAAAAGCGCACGTAGAAGTTTTTCCCCCACCAACGACCGCAGTTGAAAAGCACGAGGCGGGAGGCTTGGCCTGTTTCTTGTTCTAAGCCGATATAAATGGCTTGAATGAGTGTTTCTGGGAGGGCTATGAGCCGATCGCCCCGGCGGTTTTCGAGCAGGCCTAATTCGAGGTCGCCTCGGACGTAGGCATCGCTGGCAAAGTAGTTTCCAGGGAGGCGGGGCTGTTTGAGCAATTCGGCAATATTAATCATGGGTAATCGGCAATGGGGACGTGGAAGGAAGAAGGAAGACGAAGGACGGAAGAGGTGAATTATTATGGATGTAGGAAATTTGGATTTGGCAATTGATTGTTTGTAAAAAAGGAGTTATGAGGGTTAAGTTTAAAATTAAATTTATTACTTATAACTCATAATTTATGGTTCCTGAATTACATTTTTAAAAGTATTACCTGTTGCCTATTCTTTATTGCCTTGGTCAACAATCATTGATTTTGCTTGGTCAAAGAATGGTTGCAATAATGCTCTTGCTTGCTCGGAAAGCAGTTCTTTTAAACGAGTTTGCAACATATTGCAAACAGTTGCTTCGATTTTTTGAGTTTGGTGGGCTTCGACTATACCGGAAACCCAGTCGAGAAGTCGCTGTTCGAGAAAATCTCGATCGTTCAGCAGCATGGCCATGGCGCAGTACCGCAAGACTAAAATCCAGTGTTTGAGCGATCGTTCTAAGTTTTCTTCTTTTTCGTCGGGGAATTTTTCTTGTAGCTTGTTGGCTATTGGTTGGAAGATGCTTGCTTCCTTCTCTCGCAAAAATTCGTAAATTTTTAAGCGCTGGGCGAGGATTGCAGCTTGACGCTTAAAGGCTATGAGTTCTTCGCCTTTTAGAAAGCGGGTTTCTGCCTGATCCAGCAGGGCCTCAATCTCAGGGTGCATGATTTTAATTAATTGGTAATCGGTAATTGATAAAAGGAAGTCAGTTGACAGTTGACAGTTGACCGTTGGTAATAATTTTCGTAATTACCACCAATAATAAATAACAACTATTGGCGATTTTCAATTCCCCACGCAGATTAAAAGAGGTCGAATAGATCGTCAATGGTGACTTCGGCAGGTTCAGAAATAGAAATTGCTGGCAAGGGTGGCGGTAGGGGTAGGGCGCCTACTTCGGGAATTCCTTCCCAAGAAATAGCTTGAAAAAAGTCTGCTACCGATCGCGTTAAAGTCAGCGCTTGACCGGAAGTCGAGCCATTTTGGGTTTCTAAAGGTTGTCCCAGCCAATTATAGTGACCAAAGAAGTCTTGGACAGACTTACTCAACCATGAAGTTTGACTTTTCATCTTTCTTCCTGCCTGGAGATACCCACCATGGATCGCTATGCGTGCGATCGCGAGATTGGTGGGAGGAAAGGCAGGGCAGAGGATGTGCCTTTCCAGGTTGTTTACCGCAATATTTCACCGTGTTGCAGTCGATTTTGAATATCGCGGGCGTTGGCACCTTCGTTGAGCCAGAATGCTGCTGCATCAATTTTGTCTGGGTTGCCGAGGAGGAATTTACAATAGGTTTCTCCCATTGAGTAACATTGAAGTTCTATGCAACTAAGAGGCTTTTTGACTAGAGATCCGAAGAAACCGGCGAACAAACCGGCGTATAGGTGACAAACTGGTTTGCCTACGTCGCCCAAAGTTCGAGCAACTGCTGAGTCAAAGAGGTTGATGAAGATGCAGCCATGTTTGCGATCGCTCATGTCAACTTCCCAGCGACCCCAACCTTGAGCAGTGAAAGGCCACCACCAAGTTTCTAGCAGGAACATCAGATTCGACTGGCGAATGTTCTGGCTGAATTCGGCGCTAAACCATTTTTGAAAAAATTCGGAATCTTGCAGCCCCCACTGGCAACCAATAGTATACATGATGACAGAGGACGCCGGGCCTACTTCTTCTTCGAGTCCCTCCACTAAACCGATGATGAAGTCTTCGCTGGTAAAAATGTTGCGGGACTTATTCCAGTCGTTAATTGTACCAAACTCGCGATCGAAGGCAAAAAAATCCTGAAACCTATAATGGTTGTGAGTTTTAGGATGCTTTTGCTTCAATAGCGATTCCCTGTGGGTGGATATTTCTTTTGGGGCGGTAGAGACCATTGGCGCGTTACTCCTGTTTTGGTGTAGTTTGCTGAAAATTAGTTCACATAGAACAAATAAACTGACCTGTGTATTCACTGTAACAACGTTTTTGGGACTTTAAAGACCCACGGGTAGATTACTCCCGTGGGTCTTTTGATTGGATTTTGGATTTTAGATTTTGATGCCGCACAACTCCTTGAACAACTCACGAACGCAGCGAGCTATCACCCGCTGGCGGGCTAGCTTAATCGGAGTGCCACCCTTTTTCCTCCTCTTGAGGTTTTCGGCTGGGGACATTTCCTCGGCGTCGGCGCCCTGACCGTAAGTAAATTTCAGCGGTGGATTATTGCGGCTAACTTCCAGCCGCGTGAAGCACCATTGCCAAAGGGCTTTTCTACACAGCGCACTGCCGGATTGTTTCCCTTTCTTTTTCTGGCCGCTGTCATCGCGAATCACGCCCATGCCGACCGATCTCATGAAGCGGCGCTCTGATAATTTGAGTTTGCACTCTTTGCCGGTTTGGCGATTCTTGCGGAGTTTTACTTCCGGCCGACCGTCTTTCAAGAAATCCTCGATCGGGTAAATTGCTCCCAGTAAGTAGCCTTGCAATTGGTATCCGAAGCCAAATTTTGTAAAAATGCGCCGATATTCTCTGAACTGGGGATGCTCAATTAACAAGGTCAAGTGCTTTTTGAGCTTGAAAATTTGTATCCGCTCAATAATTCGGGGTAGCAGAGAAAAAAAGTAAGCAGAGTAAAAAAAGTGTGATAAAATAGGACACATGACGCCAAAGATCGCCAATTCAAATCTGAAGTGCAACAGTGTCTGATGTATGTCCATAGAATACTTCAAAAGGGGTTCGATAGTCAAGCGATTTCCTCGGTCGATTGTTAATCAAATCCACTGCCTTTTCTAACTCC
>NZ_JAHRFA010000148.1:0-8457 GCF_020883045.1 Microcoleus sp. CAWBG58
TTAAGTTCGTGTGTTTTTTGAGCTTAACGTAAAAAGTGCCTTTTTTTTGCATTTTCGGTGAAAATTTCAGGGACTTTTTGTCTCTGCTCGGGGAGAGTCCCTGTTCCAAAACTGTCCGAAGTATTGTTAATTTGCAGTATTGCTACACCAAGGGAACAACCTGAATATTACGGGCAAAAACGTTCTCTCGTTCTTCTAAAAAAAGAACGAGATTGGTATGGCGATATTCATGCTGATGTATTGCAGGATATGGTGAAACGGGTTGACCTTGCATTCTCTCGATTTATAAAGGGAGACAGCAAAGGAAAGCATAGCGGTAGACCTCGTTTTAAGGCAAAAAACCGTTATAGGACTTTTGCTTTCCCACGAGTAAAAGCAGACTGTATTCAAGACAATCAAATCACTCTACCAAAGCTAGGTGCAATCAAATTCATCCAGCATCGTCCTATCCCTGATGGGTTTGTAACTAAACGTGCCTTGGTCACGAACAAAGCCGATGGTTGGTATGTCACCTTAACCCTAGAAGATGTTTCTGTTCCAGATAGTCTCACGGATAAAATTGTCGCAACGGTCGCTAATAGTTTAGGGATTGATGCAGGGCTTGAATACTTCGTAGCTTGCTCCGATGGCACTATGGTTGAGCCACCCAAATTTTTCCGTAAGGCTGAAAGCCAATTGGCTAAACTCCAAATCAAAAGGGAGTTGTGGCTCAAAGGTGGGAAAGCTCGACGTAAATTAAATATCCGTGTGGCAAAGCTACATCAACGCATAGCTAGACAAAGAAAACAATGGCATTTTGAAATAGCTGGGAAGCTGGTCGATAAAGCTGAAGTCATCTTTGTCGAAGCACTTAAAGTTTCTAATATGTCCCGACGCAATAAGCCCAAGCAGGATGGAGACGGAACGTTTTTACCCAATGGGCAAGCGGCAAAATCGGGTCTCAATAAAAGTTTTGCTGATGCTGGGATAGCTGGATTCTTAAACGAAATTCTTCCGTACAAAGCTGAAAAAGCTGGGCGGTCGGTTCGTAAAGTAAATCCAGCAGGAACGTCTCAACATTGTGCAATATGTCTGAATCGAGTTCCAAAAGAGTTGGGCGATCGTTGGCATGAATGCTCTTGTGGCGCATCAATGCCTCGCGATCTAAACTCTGGAATCTCGATCAAAAAAGTGGGGCTGGGCATCTCCCTCACTATAAAACGCGAAGGTCGAAAGACTGGAGAAGCCCGCGCTCTACCTGTACGAGCGGTGAGCGTCGGGAGTATGTCACCTTTCACAAACACAATTGCTTTAAAGCCCCGCCTGCATAGCTTCCACAGAGTCCCAAGCTTGGCTGCTGCCGGAAGTTGCGGCCCACTTTACCACAACCGCTGCACTTTTGTCGATCGGCACGAATGTTAAGATTATGTCGATATATTAAAAACAGTTGAACTTTAGAGCTAGAACGGATATACTGGCCTCGGATTTGGTAGCTATCATTACCTAAAAATTGGATCGAAAGCCACGTCCGATCGGGACAGGTTTGATGATTGAATCATACATTGTTGATTCGCCAGATGTAAAAATCCGGTCTCAACTCTACGATCCAAAAAAAATCTGAGATAGGTTGGGGCATCAACCTAGGATACTCGGCAATATTAGAAAAGCTGTTTGAATCCTGAATCCCCACGTCTTTAGGGCTGGGGAGTATGTCAAAACCTGTCTGCTCATACTGTCTGCTCACACTGTCTGCTCACAGAGGAGGTAAAGAAATTGGCCAGGAGACGCAAGCGCAAAAGTCGCCGCCGACAAGAAGGACGCAGAATTTTAGAGTGTGTGCCTCAATATAGCATCGAGAGCGGCGAAGATAAACCCGTAACAGCGGCTCGCAAGTTCATCCATGCCGAAGGCATTGCTCCCCCAGCTTTACTCTTAGTCAAGCGTAACGAGCATACCACCGACAGATACTTCTGGGCTGAAAAAGGTTTGTTCGGAGCCCAATACGTAGAAGAGAACCATTTCTTGTTTCCCAGCTTAAAGGTGATGCTGGAAGCAACCGCAGAAAAAATTCCTGCGGTGTCCGCCAGTCGCGCATAGATCGTGTTTAGATCGAAACATTGACAGCAATGTTTTTCTAGCTCTTTTAACAAAAGCGCGAGAGTTCTCATTGTCTGGAGAGTGCCAACTGAAATTTACGCGAAAAATCCTTGGGAAGTTAAGGTATAAGGAGCCATCGCAACAGGATAGATCGTCAAGAAAGGGCGATCGGCACAATTGGCACTCTCAGGATAATGGTTTTTTTTGACTCTGCCCAAAAACGGATACAAGCTCGGAATCGAGTCGCGAACCACTCGCAATTTTAGACGAAAATTAAAGCTCCCAGATTCATCTGTAGAATAAATCTCAAATCTCAAATCTCACAATCTAAAATCGTTTGACTGTGACAGTCGATCGAACTTTCGGGCCAACCAGAGAACTGCCCGCAGCAATCTGTTTGTCGGCTCGAAGTCGAAGCACGGCATCTAGCATATCAAAAAACGTTCCGCACCAAACTTTTAACAAGGCAGACGGGAATTTCCCCACTATACCCTACTCGGTTAGTGGGGGATGAAAGGCGTGTGAGTCGTACCCGACGAACAAATAGATAATTGCTCAGTACAAACATTTCGAGAATTGGTACAATCGGTTTGGAGGTCGATCACCCCGCGCGGCGTCTAAAAGGCCGCTGCAATCGAGCAAGCGTAAGTACGCTTCGCACTATCCACTAAAAGAAATCCGCCACTGGATACATCAAACGCCATGTGGGTTTCCGACTAAAAATATTTCTGCCTTCGGAAAGAGGGCGGCTGCCTGGACATCGTGCAAGGGATGTGAGAGTCAGGGCAAGACGGCTTGTCAAACCTCGCTTACGCTGCGTAAGACCTAAACGTAAGCTTGCTTGTGTCGAGGCGATGGCGGTTGAAACAGGAAGCCCCTGTCATAGCGGTAATCCGCTTGACGGTGGGTAATTCACTCTTCCAGCGGTTTCAAATTTAAAGCTTTTTGCATAGTTGCTAGTTCGTCGCGGTGAGCTCTGACAGTAACAAAGCTCTTAGTTGGGCTTTCCGAGTCAGCAACTGATTCAAGTTTGAGAAGGACTTGCTCGGAACGTCCGGCTTTTTTCCAATAAAATACTCCCGTCAAGGGCGACAGCAGTACCAAACCTAAGAAGATTTGACCTTGCTGCGGTACTAGCATTCCCAAAACCAGTCCCAAGCAGAGAGCCCCGCCTGCACTCAACAGAGTTAAAAAGACAGCTAAAAACCAACTCGGCCGCACAAAACCCTCAAAAGTGACTTTATAGTTGGGGGCATCAACCGCTGCAACTCGGTAAGCCCTAGAAGCAAAATACTCTTGTAGCTGGGTTAACAGTGACTCTTGGGCGCTCTCGGAAGCAAGCTTGACCTGTTCGATGCGATCTTTGACTGAGGCCTTGATGAAGAAAAACAAGCCAACCGCCAACAGCAGCGTCATCACAAAGGTTGAAGAAAGAACAGTAGTATCCATCGGTAGAAGTTTGTGTAATTGAAATTCTCTACTATTACTTTACAGAAGTTTACACAAGAAAACGATCGAGGACTTACGCAGACACTTTTTAACCCAAATTCTCGGCAAGCTTTCTAGCAATGCGTTTTTCTCCCCATCACCCAATTCCCATATCTCCCCATTATCCTTAATTCTCAAGTGACAATGCGTAAGTCCTGACGTATTGACACTCTCCGGGCTTTAGCCACGGAGATTCTTAAGACCACAATTTGAGTCTTAAAGGCGCTGACAAATCGCCTCTACACGCTCAAAACAACTACTACAGAAGTATTGCAATTGCGCTTACTTTGATCTTTTGATACTTTCAGAGTCCATCACGCCCGCCAGTTAGGTACGCTCAACAATTCACTATTGCTTGTTTAACCAGACTACGATCGAGTCGAGGCGAGCTAAATCAGGAGTTACACATGAGTGAGATTGTTTCAACACGTAGATGGTTGTTCTTACTTGCCTTTCTAGATATTCTAACGCGAAGCCGTCGAGCGAAGGAGGGGGCTTCAGACCCATTTTGTTGGTGAATCGCTACTCTAATCGCTGTGCGGCGGCGATGCTGGCAAAGCGAAGACAATCCGACAATTCGCTTTGCTAGTAGCACCCGCATCTCAAGGGTTTAGGCATCCGATTTCAACGCCTGCTAACCCGTGTGACCAGTTTCTAAGGCACGGGGACGACGGCCAGACGCGCCGTTTCCCTGACCGATGTACTCGTGCCACAGACGAGCCAGGTCTTGAGCTTGATGCCGCCACTCAGGGAGGATTTGATACATCCGGCGGGGGCGGCCGCGTCCTTCTACTTTTTTCCAGTAACCGGTAATGACGGCTTCATCTTCGAGAAATTTCAAAGCGCTGTAGAGGACGGTATCAGAAAGTCGGTAGATGGGAAATTCCCTTTCTAGTTGTCCGATGAGTTCTGTACCGTAGGAATCTCCGCGCAATAACACCGAGAGAATGTAGCACACTGCCAGTTCCTTGTTTAGATAAACAGGAGGTGGGTCTTGAAAAAATTGATAGATATGTTCAAATTTCATCTGTCTTGTCCGCTGGAAACTCTCGTGATACCGTCAGGTTAACGGGAGAGGAAAGCGGGGCGGGGTGTGCCGCTTCCTAAGGATTAAGTGGGAGTGGGGGAAACAGAGGTGCAGTATTTCCCCAGTTGTGTTGATAGCCGGAACTGTTGTGCTGCACTTCGGTAATGTTTGCTTGCGCCAAGGTTGAGGAGCGCTCACATAACTAGGGTAACTTTACTTCCTCTTCCAATCTATCGCAGCGACTATTGCCAATTGCGCGATCGCACGGAAGAGTTGCACTTATTTCGGGGGTTAGTGTTTCAACTCAAACTCAGAAGTCGCAACCCCCAAACCCTCTACGTTACTGGTTTGTGGGCTATGGTTTGTCAGAGTTCGCCGGCTTTTTCTGGCAGAAATTTTGCCTTTAAACCGGACTCAGACCTAACATGGCGCGCAGTGTAAAAGTTAGAAACACAAAAGTCGCTACAATCGAAGTAATCAGGGCGATCGCAGTTGCCGGTCGATCGAGCAGAGGTTTGAGTCGCTCGAACAGGAAAAAAAAGATTCCCAGACACACAGTAATCAAAAAACGAGGGTAGCGAGAGATGTTATTAATGAAATCTTGCATGAGCACCGGTGGGGTAAAGTGTTACAGCTCTATCTTTGACTGGTAACACTTGTGAGCGAGTTAGACAATTTTGGCACAGCCGGAGCTAAATCTGCCGATCGGGCGATCGGGCATTTTTCAAGGGCGATGCTAACATATATAATTCTAACGAAAAGTTTTGTGAGAGCGATCGGGTCTGAGTCTGTTCAATGCCGGAACGCGACCTCCGTTCAACAGTTGACCTGGGACAGTTGACCGGGGACAGTTTGAGAGCGACCTCTACCTATAAGTCCGAGGATTGGAGTAATGAATAGTCTGATTTTAATTTCTCCCTCAAAGCGTTCCGGCTTTCAACCAATTCTTTCTGGTAACGAATGAGAGAAGTCAGGGTAAGCGCATCTCAAAGCCTATTGACAACAGGGTCTTGAGGCATCATCATGTGGAAATAAACAACTAGCGAGAACAGTCAGCATATAGTTATTATCCATAGCAGCCCGATGGGATTTTTGACGATTGCTACGTTTATAAGATTTCTCCAGGTTTAAAGCATTAAGAGCCAGGCGTCGCAGTAATGCTAAGTTTTGTGGTCCGTGACCTGTACGGACACGACAAGCATCTTCATTCCAGGTAACATCTAAAGTCCAATGCAGACTATTTTCAATACCCCAATGCAGGCGGATAGCTTGTGCTACTCGCTCGGCATTACATCCCACATTCCGCAGATGTGGGTCGGATTTTTTTATCAGTTGTGAAAACTTGGAAGCCAAACGCTTTTGGGCTGAAATGATGCAGTGTTAGCGTCACAAAATCTTGTTAAATTCAGCTAAATTAAGTAATTTGAAATAATTGACTTTTTCTCACATATTCACATTGCTTTTTATCGTGGTCAATCATTGTTTTTAAGCAAGACGATTTATGCCAAGAGCAAATTATCTTGACTAATCAATGCAAATTATCCATAAATATCTACACCTCGAACTTAATCGTTATTCACTTGAAAACATTAAATACTGTCCGTTCGCTCATTTTGGAAAGATGTGACGGAATTAAGGCTTATGGGGCTTGAGATGTAGGTGGTAAATGGATTCTGGCAATTTGAGCAAAAAAAAGTATCTGTCGGTGAAGAGCCGAAAGCGTCGTAACAACAATGGAATTTTCGGGAAATAAATAGAGGTTAAGGTTGTCGAAAGCCTTCAATAATTGCTCAGCAGAAGGTCGCTCTGTAGCTCTTTTAGGATTGCCAGCATAAAGCCCCGCCAACTTTTGTTGGGAAGTTTGCAAAGCCAATCGAACGATAAATTCTATCAAGGTAAACACCCTTAAAGCTAGGGTGAGCAAGAACATCAATCCCACGATCCGATCTTGATTTTGGAAGTAGATGGGTAAAGCTGGTAACTGACCGCGTTTGAAACGATGAAAGCCTCGTTCAACAATCCACTGATCTCGATAGTAGGAAATAGCTTGGTTAAGGCTAAGGCGAGCTATAGGCGCATTGGTGACATACAATCGCCAACCAGCCAATTGCTCTGCTTCTGCAATGGCTAAAATTTGGCGTTCGCTCTCAAGCGTTAGCTCTATCTGAGTCACTTCCTTAGTTGGGGATTTTGCTGATGGACGACCCTTCTTAACATAGCTAGTTCTGATATTGGTTTCGATTGTAGTTGTTACTATTAAAAACTCTTTGACCCGATGCCGTTTGAGAATGGCTGCTACTTGAGCATTTAACACCTCTAAATCTTCTCCAGGACTCTTTTTCAACTTTTTTAGTGCAGTTTCAGCTTTATCTAGTCGTTCATGTAATCCTCGAATCTGAGCGGTCGCCAAGACGTGAGAGTAAGCAACGAGATAACGTTCGTGCCATTTCACCAACTTATTAGTATCTGGATTGAACCAAGTTTTTCCTAACTCTATCTCGAACCCTTTTCCCACAGCAGGTTCATCTTCTTCTTGTCTTGGCAATCTAATATCTACACTTGCCGATGGTGGGTTAAGAACCCATTGCTTTAGTAAGTCAGGATTCTGCCCAGTTAGAGGCAGGGGAAAACAGTAAATACCGCCTGCATCAGCTATAGTCGCACGCGTAGCTATTGCGGCGGCTTTGCAATCAGCTAAAAATACAAAAAGTTTATGTCCAATCACCTTTGCCATTCTTTGCCAAGCTGGCCAATACAATGAATCATCAGCCCCATTTCCAGCTAAAGTCTCACTGACTAACGGTATTCCAGTAGGATCTAATGTTCCCAACATCTGACGGTATTGTAGTAGGTCGGGGCGTTTATCTTTGGAATATCCATGGCGCAATAGACTATCTGCCTGACTATTCAATCTGCCCATGATTCACTCCAAAGCAGGTAGTGTCTAGTCTTGCTACCTCGCTGGGTAATTCATAGGCTCGAATTAGATGCTTTCCTAACTTTTGTTCAATTTCTTGGCAAGCCTCTGGCTGCAATCCAAATTGTTCTAATACACGGGCTAAACGGTCGTCTGTGGCATCTTTTTCCCCAATACACCAGCCTGTAACCAGTTCTAATGTTTTTCGATGGCTGTTGACCCAACTTTCTGCTGCACACAACCGATGATCTGATTGGCTAATCATGTATATCAACAACAATACGCTTAATTGACCATAACTTAAGCCCTGATGATTGCCATGGGGCTGTTTTAGTTGTTGGTCTATCCACTTGGCTATCTCCATTTGCTTGAGTAACGATGCAATTAGTGGAATGTCGTCTATCCGCTCTGAACTAATTTCCATCTCAAGCAAATGGCAATCTCAAAAATTGCTCTCTAGCCTACCTTGCCTCAGACACATCCTGATAGGCTTACCCCGCCAGCTTTTAATTCCCCTTACCTGTTTGAAATGAGCGAACGCACAGTAAATAGTATTGACAGCAATACTTTCCTAAATGCCGCAAAATATCTTGAAGTTCTTGGGTTAAATTACTGACCTGCTTCGCTCCATTTATCGTCACTAAATGCACCGCCTGAAACATCTGATATATCCAGCGCATTGTCGGCTTATTAGTCAATTTCTTTACCTGATTTTTCACTTGCTCGTTGGTAGCTGATAATTGTTGTCTCAATTTCCTTTGCGCCAGGTTATATACCAACAAACACAGTCCCACGATCATTCCAATTGCTTCAACTCGCTCCGGCTTTTTCACGAATACACTCGAAGTAAAAAATAAAGGATCTTTGATAAATCTAAATCCTCTCTCATTACTTTGCTGCGCTTTGTATTCCGATAATACTTCTGAATTACTCACTGCTTCAGTATCTA
>NZ_JAHRFA010000149.1:0-8162 GCF_020883045.1 Microcoleus sp. CAWBG58
AATTCATGGAGTAGAAGCTAGAGGACAAAAGGGAAATTACACCACGCAACGTCTTAAGTTTAACTCCAATTAGGTAACTTAATATTTTGTTACATAGATTGGTTTTTTCCCGCCTACCTACTTATCTCGGGCATCTCCTTTGCTCGATTCTAGGTAATTGATGCGAATCGGGCGATCGACAATGCTTTCCATCGTCTGAATAACTTCTGCCAAAGCAACTCGACTTCCCCCTCCAATATTAAATATTTCCCCGACAGATTCCGGCACTTTAGCGGCCGCTAAATTAGCGGCAACGCAATCGCTGATAAAAGTAAAATCTCGCGTTTGCAGTCCGTCTCCGTAAATTGAAATCGCTTCGCCGCACAAAATTGACTTAAAAAATATGTGAAATGCCATATCGGGACGCTGGCGAGGCCCGTAAACAGTGAAATAGCGTAGGATGGTTGCGGGAACGCCAAAATTGTGATGATAAAGCGAAGCCAAACGTTCAGCGGCTAATTTGGTAATCCCGTAGGGAGAAACTGGTTGAGGGCAGGCAGTTTCGGAAGTAGGAAAAGTTTCAGCATTGCCGTACACCGACGAAGACGAAGCCAATACAAACTTTTTCAGTTGCGGTGCATCTTTGGCGGCTTCTAGGAGTACCTGAGTTGCATTGATATTGCGTTCCGTATAGCTGCGGAAACCGTATCCCCAACTAGCACGGACTCCTGCTTGGGCTGCTTGGTGGTAAATGACTTCTGCATTTGCTAATAGCGGTTTCCAATCCAAAGATAGGATATTGCCCTCAATTAGTTTAAAATTTGGATTTTTTTTCAAAATGAGCGAGATTTTTTCTCTTCAATTCGGGATTGTAGTAATCGTTGACTTCATCAACTCCGATTACTTGTTCACCTTGGTTTAAAAGAGTTTCGACTAAGTTAGAGCCGATAAAACCTGCCGCGCCTGTAACAATATTACTCATGGGTTGATTGTTGATTCTTGATTGTTGACTTCAGCATATAAAGCCTGGTATTGCTTTCAGGATATGTGGCAGGTCATAATTAACCATATTTTCTCGTCCGCGCTTGCTCATATGTTGAGCTTCCTCTGGATGGTCTAAAATCTATGCCATTGCTGTGCTATTCCGTTGATATCTCCCAACTTTACCAGCAAACCATTGCCATTTTCTAATAAATCACGAGTGCCTCGAATTTCTATACCGATGACGGGGACTTCGATGCAGAAAGATTCCATGACGCAATTAGGAAGCCCTTCTTGAGAGGAAGCAATCAGAGTAGCTACTGAGGTACGAATCAAAATGGGGATATCTTGTCGCAAGCCCAAAAAATGTACTTGCTTTTGAATTCCTAATTCTGATGCTAGTTCTCGCATTTCCTCCAAAATTATGCCATCTCCGACCAAAGCTAAGTGTACTTGAGGTCGAGCTAGTTGGGCAAATGCCTTGAGAATATTGCCAGGGCGCTTGCGGGGAATAAATTCAGCCACCGACAAGAATAAAGGGTTTTCCGACTATAGTCATGGGCTGGAGATGAAACATCGGGGGCAACGACGAGGGATTGCCCCTAGGAAATGCTACAAATAGAGTTGCTGAGTTTTTGCCACCTGTACCAGTTGGGTCAGTATTGTGCAAAAAGTGCGTGCGATCGCGCATCGCATTTGGTTTAAGCTAAGACAGAAAGGGCGATCGATCTAATGCCTGAAGTGCGATCGCCCGATCGACCTCTAGCGGCTTTCGGTACTGCTAGGAACAGCCTCTAGATTGGCATCAGCATTAAACACAATCACAAAGTGAGCATTGGGGATTAACTGTCGGATAATCCGCAGATGGCCGTCAGCATCAGAATGCCTGAAAAACTGGGCTACAGTGATTCGCTGCATATTGGGCAGCAAACGAACTATCAGCCACCTGTTGAGGCGGTCTTTATAAGGCATAATAAACATGGTCTCCATTTAGTGTTGGATTTGTCGCACGGGAATGGTCGCCAAAGCCAGTTCAATGCTTGTCGAGGGCGCGGACTGGCTTTTGACTTTTTTTTCAGACTTGGTGTCTGTATCTAGATTAAAGCATCGACTACATATAGTCAACTGAATACATATAGTTAACTGAATTAAGTACAGGACAGATAATGACGCTGGGGCAAAAGCTAAGAGAAAGACGTGAAAGTCTAGGTTTAACTAGGATACAAGTGGCAAGGGCGTGCAATGTTGTGGAATCCACGGTGATCAACTGGGAGATAGACAGACACGTACCCAAGCTTTACCCAGTACAGATGAAAGCCCTGTGCGATTTGCTGAAGTTTACGATCGAAGATTTGGTGGAGTAGTCTGGGGAGTTGCAGCGGGTGGGTTGGGCGATTCACGCTCGGGATAGCTACGCACGCGCGTACTTTTGGCCGTAAGGGCGATCGCACTTCATTTTAACTAAGCCTGCTAAAAAGTAAGGATTAAACTGTGCAACTGATATGAAAAGCGGTATCATAAAATTATCGATAGCTGAGCAAATTGTGATGAATATATCTTTGACTCCAGAACTCGAACGGTTAATCCAAGAACAGGTAAAAAAAGGTAGATATTCCTCAGTGAGTGAGATGGTAGGGGAATCTTTACGGTTGTTGTGGGAGCGCGATCGCATTCGAGAGAAACGTGTTGCTGAGTTGAGACAAAAAATTCAGGTAGGAATAGAAGAATTAAATCGCGGTGAAGGGATTGATGGCGAAGAAGTATTTGATGAAATCGAGGCAGATATCTGTCGAATAGAAGCTCAAATGCAAGCAACAGAGGAAGTTAGATAATGGCTGGGTATATTTTAGCACCTTCAGCAAAGCGTGATATGAAGGAGATTGCAGGCTATATTGCCCAGTTTAACCCCGATTCTGCTAGGAGACTCACACAAGCGATTAAGCAGCAGTGCAAATTGTTGGCTAATTTTCCAAACATGGGGCGAAATCAGGATGATTTTGAGCCGGGATTGCAGAGTTTTCCGGTAGAGAATTACTTGATATTTTATCGTGCTGTTGGTGAGGGAGTTGAAATTGTGCGGGTGTTGAGTGGCTATCAAGATTTAGAAGCAATTTTTTATGGTGATGAAGGAAATTAAGTTGCATATTCATTCAGTGGGTGAGTGTGAGCTTATTTAACCTGTTTCGAGCTTTTAATTCTAGTTCAAACTAATGTTAACCACCCGTTATCTCCGAATGACATCTGAACCCAACGGCGAAATAGTTCCACAGCAATACAATAGCAACCATTAAATTTTTTAACAACATCGTGGCGTTCCAGAGTTTTTAATGCTTCCTCTAAACTCATCTCATCCATCCCTGTTACTTGACTCAAACTGTCAAGATTCATTCCTTCTAAATGAGGTGCTAACGCTCTTAAAATCTCCTGTTGTCCCGATGCGCCTTCGGCTGCTTGACCCCAAACTCCTGTAAAATAGTAGCGGCCTCTGGAGAAAAATTCCGGGTCATTGATGACTGTTTCTACATCTTCTAGGGTAAAGATTGGATCGCGGGGGCGTCCCATTTCAAATACTCGATCGTTGTAGAGGCGGACTAACAGGAATCCTACCAATTGCGTGAGGTAGGGTTGGCCGTGAGTTAGTTCATAAATGCGATCGAGTGCTTCTGGTTTGTAGTCTAGGAGAAAATCATCATCGGGATTCGCTAAAACTTGGCGAGTTGCACCTAGACTCAGGAAACCGACTTTGATGGGGATAATGCTAGCAAAAAGAGGATTGAAATAATCCCCGGTCATTTCATCCAAGGTGTGCAATCCGGCAAAAGCTAAGGCAACTTTAGAACTCATTTGCAGTATTCCTCGCAAAAAGCCGATAAAATCTGGGTTTATTTTCCCAGCATGAATCAATTCTTCAATTTTTTCAAACTCGTCTAAAGCAACGATTAATCCACCTTCGATATTAGTTACTACTTGTTCGATGTAGCGTCCAAAGGTGAGATAGGGTAAATCGAGTAAATCGCGATCGGCTGGAGGTGCAATCTTGACCGTTTTGCTAATGGCATCGGTGATGAATATCAGCAGTTCGCCGACTCCTTGAGAGCAATCTCCTACTCGCAGCAAATTGACATAGGCCAGCTGTACCTTTGCTCCCAAGCAGTTGGTCGCATTCAACAAAATCGAAGTTTTCCCCATCCGCCGATGACCGAATAGAGCCACAGATTGCAGGTTATTTCCCGGTACCCACAACTCCTCTAGCTGTCTGATGATATCTTCGCGGCCGACAAACAGATTGCCTTGGACTGGATCGCCAATTACATAGGGGATACTCACAGGTTTAGTAATTGAAATATCTGCCATTTTTACTGTTAATGTAAGTAATATTTCTAGCCAGTTTTCGGTGATTTTAATAATTAATTTTACTTCAGGTTCTGGTAAAATATCTGGACGATCGAGGAGAGTTTCAAGTGCACTTAATGCTCGGTTGAGGGCAAGACAACGGGCAGAACGAGATACGCTATTCTGGACGACTTGGACATCGGCAATTACCCGTCGTAGAGATGCAATTGCTTGCCAAGTATTCTCGCGTAGCCGAGGTGGATTTGGGGAAGGTGGCAGTTTTAGGGAAGCAATTTCGGCGAGTTCTGCTGCTTGGTGAAAACCCGTGAGAATTTCCGCTAAGGCCAACATCTCTTCTCCATAAAGCAAATCTCGCACTACAGCGAAAGCTACAGAAGCTTTGTCTGGTTGTTGTTCGTGGAGATACCAGAAACCAGCGGCAGAGGCACGGGCCGGAGTATCTAAACGCATTTCTGTTTGAAAAAGAGCTTTAATTTGTTGTTTCCAAGGTGTGATGATGAAAAAACCTGCTACTGCTTGTGACTTCATTACTTCACTGAGAGAAGCTGAGGCAAAACGCACTAAATTCCAATCATAAGGATCTTGTGATAATTGAGCGATGCGATAGATAAGTTGCTCTTTTGGTGTCTCTGCTAGAACGCGATTTACAGCTTTAACAACTGGGATAAACTGAAGGGTAAATTTTAGTAGTTCGTTAATGTTTTGCAATCCTGTTTCCCAATCTCGCCTCAGCCAATTAGTTATTTGAGAAGAAAGGTAGGGAAGGGGAAGTGGGGTAATGTGAGGAAATTGTCTGTTTTGCTGTTGACGCTGGAGTAGAGTGAACGGTACAGCGAAAAGCCAATTTTCAGGACGTGCGATCGCCATACTGAACGTCACGCCGGATGCTACGCCGAACGTCACGCCGGATGTCAGACCCAACGCCACGCCGAACACCAGGCCAAACGCCACGCCGGATGCCACACCGGATGCCACACCGGATGCCACGCCGAACACCACGCTGGATGCCACGCCCAACGCCATACTGAACGTCACGCCGAACACCACGCCGAACGTCACGCCGGATGCCAGACCCAACGCCACGCCGGATGCCACGCCGAACGCCACGCCGGATGCTACGCCGAACACCACGCTCAACGTCACGCCGGATACCACGCTCAACGTGACCCCGAATGCCACGCCTGACCAATCGATAGAAACACCTATTTCTTCCGAAAGCCTACTCAAGCCTATGGGGATAACAATGATTAACATCAAGGCTTGTAGCATCAACTGACGTTTGACGGAATTTTGACGCAACCACTCCCACTTCTCTCGCCAGGTTTTGGCATTTTCTAAGCTAGATTTACCCCCAAAGGTAGACTCGTACCACCGCAAAGCTTGAGGAAAGTAAAACACCCAATATAACAATCGCAGGTAATCTAAAGGATTCCACAAAGAAAGAGGGCGCTTCAGTTTGGGAGCTAAATCTAAGCGAGGAATAGGGGGATGGTTTTGATTCATATTCAGTAAATTAACCATGATTTCTGTAGGGGCGGGTTCGCCAACATTCATGACAAAAATCGACAATTTCCTAAACCCGCCCCCACCCCACCAACCAAACAAATGTACCGCAAATTTATTGGTAAAATGTGAATGCAAATCAGGGGTGGGGAATGAATGTAAATTTCGGGTGGGGAGGGCAGGTTTATGAGGTTGTCTGTTTTTGGCGATTGTTGTTGGTGAACCTGCCCCTACAAGATAATGTGAATGTAAATTTCGGGTGGGGAGAGGGCAGGTTTATGAGGTTGTGTGTTTTTGGCGATTGTTGTTGGTGAACCTGCCCCTACAGGATAATGTTAATGTAAATTTCGGGTGGGGAGAGGGCAGGTTTATGAGGTTGTGTGTTTTTGGCGATTGTTGTTGGTGAACCTGCCCCTACAAGATAATGTTAATGTAAATCTCGGCTGGGGAGTCTGTTTTTGGCGATTGTTGTTGGTGAACCTGCCCCTACTGGATAATGTGAATGTGAATCTCGGGTGGGGAGGGCAGGTTTATGAGATTGTCTGTTTTTGGCGATAATCGTTGGTGAACCTGCCCCTACAGGATATTCGATTGTGCGATCGCCCATATTTTGCTTTATACATTATTTTAGGGTGATTTAGCCTCGTTGAGATAACCAGCATAAGTTTGATAGCACAACTGCATTAATTTCTGAGGATAGCCGCCGCTTTCCGCAATTAACGTCGCAATTTCTGCCTCTGTAAAACTCACGGGTTGGGGAACAGGTGTTAACCAGTCAGCCTGGAGGCGACTAGCAATAAATTCGCGGCTGATTTTTTCGTCCCATTGCTTCAGATTTTCCTCAATGCAAATCCCTTTGAAAGGAGATGTCATATTTTGGTCTTCACTGTCAGGAAAGAGGATATCGAGAGGGTTGCGGGCAGAGACAACTAGACGCAATGGGCAATTGGTTCCCTCGGCTAAACTCCGCAATTGGCCGCGTACTTGGTTCGTAAATTCATCGGAGGTCATTTTCTCAACTTGATCTAAAAGTAACAGGAATCGGTGCGATTCTAAAGCCCTTTGTAGTTGATATCCTTTCGCTGTCTCGATCCCTGCTTTGTCGCACAAAGCACGGTAAAAATCATCTTCATCGCAAACATTTCTTAAATCGAGATAAATCGGTTGGCGCGGATGACGGAGTTGAGTTGGTGCTTGTCGGTAAATGGCTTGTAGGAGGGAACTTTTGCCGATCGCCCTTTCGCCTATAATTGCTACACTACTACCACTGTTCAGCGTCTCGAACACCCGCCGAATTTCCCGTTCTCTCCCAAAGAAAAATCGCCGATCGTCTATCTTACCATGCTGGGGAATAAACGGATTATTGCGATCGGAATCATCCAGTGCGATCGAAGAAACCGGGTTTTTTATCGAATCTACGGGCTGTAACGCGTCTTTTCGTGAAAAAAACCCGGTTTCTGGGCCCCCATTCGTAGTTGTATTGGATTCTTTAATGTCTTGCCAATCTAATCCTAAAGCCTTGCAAATTCCAACAAAATACTGGCGTTTGACTCTGTTGCTAGTGAAAAAATTATTAACTGTTTGAAGACTGATGCCTGTCTGTAGACTTTTGCCTTCCCCCATTAAAACACGATCAGCTATGTCTTGGCGACTCCAGCCTTTATCTATGCGAACCATTTCTGCTTTTTCGATTCCTGCCTTCGATGCTTTGATAGATTGCGGTGGCATAGCTGAATTACAAACCTTTTAAGTATTGTAGCAAACGCTCGCCAACCAAACACATCCCAAACTCAACCAAACTCATACCAATCAAACCCATACACACCTTGGATTTCAAGGTTTTGCCCTTTACGATTAAAACATCACCAATCAAAAGGTAGCAATTATGAAAGCTCAACCAAATATGACACCTGCTAAATCCAAATCCACTAAAATGACTCCTAAAAACACTCCTCCTCAGCTTCCCTCTCCTTTCGAGAAAGTCTTCGCAACTGTTGTCTGTATTACCTTACTTTCTGGAGGCGTGTCTTTATTCCTTAGTACCGAAGATCAGCTATCTCCCCAACAAGCTAGCATTTTTGAGACTTCCAAGGATACTTGGAATATGGGTATCGGTGCAATTTTCGGACTTTTAGGTAGTAAAGCAGATGATGATGATGAGTAATCTCTGATGATTTATTTGCCCAAGTGCGATCGCCCTTAATCTCACTTCCCTTAATTACTGTAGTTTAGACTAAAAAATGAGCGCAGCTAAAAGTAGCCACCTTTGAAGCTCAGGCAAGCAGTTGCTCAAAAACTCAAAAAGTAGAAGATTAAATAGCTAATCTTGAAGACTTTTTGCGCCG
>NZ_JAHRFA010000015.1:0-22221 GCF_020883045.1 Microcoleus sp. CAWBG58
TAGTTGCGCTTGAGCGCTCTTCTCTTATATATGATGAAAGAGCAATTTCATGCTAACAAGGTATGTAGTTGCGCTTGAGCGCTCTTCTCTTATATATGATGAAAGAGCAATTTCATGCTAACAAGGTATGTAGTTGCGCTTGAGCGCTCTTCTCTTATATATGATGAAAGAGCAATTTCATCGCAACAACGTACCTAAAAAGCCGTTCAAAATTGCTAAAATCTAAAATCTAAAATTGCTATGAGTGCTTTTCGTGTAGGAATTGCTGGCCCGGTTGGTTCGGGAAAAACTGCTTTGCTTGATGCTTTGTGCAAAGCGCTGCGCCAACAGTACCAGATTGCTGTGGTGACTAATGATATCTATACTCAGGAGGATGCACAGTTTTTGGTTCGGAGTCAAGCTTTGGAGAGCGATCGCATTTTGGGAGTAGAAACTGGAGGCTGTCCCCACACTGCTATCCGCGAAGATGCTTCGATCAATTTGGTAGCTATAGAAGAGTTAGAATACAAATTTACTAATTTAGATTTAGTGTTTGTCGAAAGCGGTGGCGACAATTTGGCAGCAACTTTTAGCCCGGAGTTGGTGGATTTGACAATTTACGTGATTGATGTGGCTGCGGGGGACAAAATTCCGCGCAAGGGCGGCCCGGGAATTACTAAATCGGATTTATTAGTAATTAATAAAACAGATCTCGCGCCTTTTGTGGGAGCAGATTTGGGCGTGATGGAACGGGATGCTAAAAAGATGCGCGGGAACAAACCTTTTGTGTTTACTAATTTGAAGACTCAGGATGGCTTAGCGTCGGTGGTAGATTTTGTGAAGCTGAATATTGGTGAGAATTAGGGATTAAGTGCCGTCCATTCCCAATGCTAAAATTCCCAAAATTTTACTCAAATTGGTAAGCAAAGTTTGGCCTATCTCAACAAAAACCGCTTTTCCTTCGAGTTTTAGGAATTTCCACCTATCTCCTGTATTGACAGCCCCATAAATTGTGGTAATCTTATTACCTTCGCGCTCGTTGAAGATTTTAGCTGCTAGCATTTCAGCTATGCACTGTCCCAATCCAGAATTAATGTTTTCCTTTTTAGCCTCTACAATAGCAATGACTGGGGCTTTGACAATTAACAATTCTGGCGATCGACTTATCAGAAAATCACAATTCCCATTCAGCCCTCTTTCAGCATCTACAGTAAAATCAATGCCAGAAAATAAGCTCACGCGATGGTGCAAAAGTTTTCTCACTTCCATTAAAATCGGCGCAATAATCAATTCCGAACGCGATTTTTCTGTATTGCTACCGAGAGCTACGGGCAGATTTTCTTGCAAAGTTTCTGTGAGTAATCTGCTGTACTCTAACTCTGGTGCAGGAGTGAAGATTTCGACTATTTCAGTATAAGCTAAGTCAAAGGTTTTCAAAACTCTGTCTAAATTAAAGTCACTCTATGACATTTGACTTTATCCTGGCTATAAATTATAGATTACTTAAACATACAAATGAAGATTTATTTGCTCAATAGTCTTAAGTACTCTATCTTCAACATCCGAATACTTCAATTCCCTAGAAATGGCTAGTGCTTGCTGGTAGTATTCCAAAGATTGGGAGTATTGCTTTTGTTGGTAAAAGATTGTACCAATTGACTCAATACTCTCAAGTTCAGCTATTTTATTTCCTAATTGCTTGCGGAGCCTTAAAGCTTCCTGACAATGTTCTAGAGCTTTGTCATACTCCTGGATTACGTTATACAGAAGTCCTAACTCATTTAAGGTATCACTTTCATTGCTGCGCTCTCCCAACTCTCGACTAATTGCAAGTGATTGTTGAAGAACATTGTGTGCTTCTGAGTAACAGGCTAACTTAAGGTAAATCCTTCCCATCCCATAAAGAGCAGTTGCTTGACCTGATTTTGTACCAATATCTTGCCATGCTGCCAAGGCAAGCTTATGATAAGTCAGCGCTTTATTAAAGTCTTCTAAGTGTTCGCACACAACTCCAAGATTGTCCAAAACTCTAGCTTCTGTGTCCCGCGCGCCCACCTTGCTTGCAATAACTAAAGCCTCTTGAAAAGAGGCTACAGCATTTGTATATTCTCCCCACCTACGATAAATATCTCCCATGTTATTTAGGGTAGTAGCCTGATTTGATAGATCGCCGATTTGTTGAAATAGAGCAAAAGCTTCTTGATAATACTCAAGGGGTGTCGAGTAATCTCCTAAAAATAAATGAACAGCTCCTATGTTGTTCAATATAGTTGCTTCACCCGATCGATCTCCGACTTCTCGACAAATTAGTAATGCTTGTTGGTAGTGCTTGAGTGCATCTTGATACCATCCTTGTTGGTCATATACACTTCCAATGTTGATGAGAGCGGTTGCTTCTCTAGCACGATTGCCAACTTGCTTGAAAATTTCTAATGCTTCTTTAAGTAATTTTATAGCTTGTGGATACTCTCCTAATGCACCATGGATTGCTCCAATATTACTCAAAGAGACTCCTTGACCTGCTATATCTCTATTTTTGAGGTGAAGTTCTAGTGCTTGCCGATGAAATTCTAATGCTTTTGAATATTGACTTAATTCACGGTAAAAATGACCCATATTATTGATAAGTGTACTTTCCAACTTAAGGTCTCGTTGCTCTCTAGCAATTTGTAAAGCTTCTTGAAGCAGTTCTAAAGCTTGCTTAGTTTGACCCCTTTCTTGATAAACCTTTGCCAAGTTAGTCAGCGTTTTTCCTTCACTTATACGATCGCCTAATTCTCGTTGAAGAAGCAGAGCATGATGGGAGTTTTGCAAGGCTTCTGATTGATTTCCCAAAGCAAAATGGATAACTCCAATACGGTAGAGCGATCGGCTTTCCAGATCTCGATTTCCCAGTTTCCGGTAGAGGGGAAGTGCTTTTTGATAAGACTCTAGTGCTTTTGTATATTGTCCCCAGCTAGAGTAAAGTTCTCCAATTTCATCGAGCACCATTGCTTCATGCTTATAGTTTTTTATTTTTTGAAAAAGCATTAAAGCATGATTGAAATCCTTTAAGGCTTCCTGCTGTTGTCCCTCACCGCATAAGAAATATCCGCGCCTTACATGAGAAAGTCCACCCGATCGCTGCAATTCTGAATAGACAAGGCGGGCTATCCAAAAAAATGGTTTGAGTAACCAGAGTAACGCTGATTTAATAGCCAGAAGATAGACAATCATAGCTAACCCTATCAATCAAATAGCGGATATCGCACTTGAGCCGAAAGTCATATACAAGATACAAGATGTCAAATTTGCGCTACTTGCTCAACAATTCTCGTACCAAATTTGCCAAACGTTCCGTACTGTCTGTTACCGCTAATCCAGCAGCAGCTTGAGACATTTTTGCTAAATATTCCGAATCTTTTAACAAATATAAGACTTTGCTTTGCAATACCTCTGCTGTCAGTTCGCTTTGACGGAATACGAAGGCGGCGCCGGCTGCGGCAAATACTTCGGCATTAAATCTTTGGTGATCGTCTGCGGCGTAGGGAAATGGAATTAAAATAGAAGGTATTCCTGTTACTGCTAATTCTGTTAGAGCACTGGCGCCCGATCGACTAATTGCTATATTTGCTCGCTGCAACAAACCCGCTACATTATCATAAAATGGCATTGACAGATACTGTTCGTGCTTCAAGCTTTCAGCATCCGGGTCATTATTTCCGGTGAGGTGAACTACCCACGCACCCGCCTCAAACCAAGCCGGAGCACATTCGCGTACTAATTTATTGACGGCGACAGCTCCTTGGGAGCCACCCATTACTAAAATTACAGGTACGCTGTCAGGAATTGGTAACTTTAGAGGTTCGCGAGTTAGGAATTGCGATCGCACTGGCGTACCCGCAACCACCGTTTTCGCGCGGGGTAAATGCTTTGCCGCTGCTTCAAATCCGATCGCCACAGCAGTGCAAAAAGGACTAAACCACCGCGTCACCTTCCCAGGAATTGCATTGGATTCGTGGAGAATCACCGGCAAACCCAAAGAGCGAGCCGCCAAAATAGCCGGTGCTGCGATGTAACCGCCAGTAGTAAATACTCCCTGAAAATTTCCCGCTTTGAGCAACTTCCGTACCTGAAGGATCGAGCCGAGGAGTCCGCCCAAAATTCGCAGCGTACCGAGTCCAAATCGCTGCTGAAAGCCTTCAACGGCGATCGTATGGAGGGGGTAAAGGGAGGGAACTAATTGCGTCTCCATGCGGTCTGGCACTCCCAGCCATTCGATCTGACAGTCGTGCAATTCCGCGGCGGTGGCGATCGCCGGAAATAGATGTCCTCCCGTGCCGCTAGCTGCAACCAACAACCGCAGGGGGGGTTTTGTTAAGGTATTTGTTTCTTTTACAAGTTCCACAGGTCGATCGATTTTAGATTAGAGGTTTTAGATTATTATGCTTATTATTCCGGCAGTTTCAGCTAATTTTCAATCAGCAATCTAAAATGAGATTGTGCCGTATCCCTCCTTCCGTTGTCAGTTTTTCGTTGCAGGCGAACTGTTGCCCGCGCCGCGACCCCTGACAAATAACCAAATTATCATCTAATGCGTAATTTTTTGAATTTAGTGCCAAGTGTATCTCAGTATTTTGCCAGCAGTCGGGACGAAACAGCCGATCCTCTTCGAGGGCTGCGCCAACGCGCGATTGTGTTTGGCTTGAACGGCGGCCAGTCGATCGCTCGGCTTTTGTTATGTTTAGCAGTTGTCAGTGGTGGCGTGCTGCATCCGATTGTCGTAAGAGCAACAACGGTGGCGGCGACTCCCGGGGCGATCGCCCAAACCCCAGCCAATGCCCCAGCCCCACTCACCAAACTGCTAACAGAAATAGACGCCGCAGCCAACCGGCGCGATGTCAAAGCAGTCATGGCATTTTACAGCCAGAATTTCACTCATTCTGACGGCTTAAACAGCCAAAGCATGGAAAAAGCCCTCACCCAACTCTGGCAGCGATATCCGAATTTGAATTATCGCACCGAACTCAAGTCTTGGAAAACCGAAGGTAACGCAATTATCGCTGATACCGTAACTACAATTGCCGGCACCCAAAAACAGGATGGCAGAGAATTAAACCTCAAAGCTACCATCCGTTCTCAGCAGCGTTTTGAGGGTGAAAAAATAGTTAAGCAAGAAATTTTAGCAGAACAAAATCAGATTAGTTCTGGTAAAAATCCTCCAAAACTTCAAGTAAATGTGCCGGAGCAAGTCAAGGTGGGCCAAGAGTACAATTTTGATGCCATTGTTCTAGAGCCGATCGGCAATGACATTTTAATCGGAACTATTTTGGAGGAACCCGTTAACGAAAAAACTTTTTTCAAATCCGCAGAAGTCGATCTGGATTTGCTGAATTCTGGCGGTATTTTTAAAGTAGGTAAAGCTCCGGCTACTCCTGAAAATCGCTGGATTTCAGCAGTTTTGATGCGACAAGGCGGAATTGCCATGGTTAGCGTGCGATTGCGGGTTGTTAAATAATAAAATTAGGTGTTATGGGGAATTGGGAATTGGGCATCGGGCATCGGGCATCGGGCATCGGGCATCGGAATCAGAACCTGGAAGCTTATCGATCGCAAATAACCAATAATATTATGTCCGGTCGATTGACCGCAATAAAATGGGATCGAGCGTGCGGACTTTAGTCCGCATTATGCGGACTGAAGTCCGCTTTTGCGGACCTTCATTGTTATGGTAATTGAGCGGACATGATATAACAACTGTCAACTGTCAACTGTCAACTGACAACTGTCAACTGTCAACTGATAAAAAAATGATTTCTATCCAAAATCAAATTGTTTTCATTACCGGTGCCAGTAGCGGTATCGGAGCAGCCTGTGCCAAGATATTCGCTACAGGTGGAGCCAAACTAATTTTAGCAGCCCGCCGCCGGGAAAAGCTCGATCGCCTTGCCAACGAACTTGCAGACACAAAATTAGTCGCCTCAGCGAACGAGATTTACTTGCTAGAATTGGACGTGCGCGATCGCCTGCAAGTCGAATCGGCGATCGCAGCACTGCCCGACGGCTGGAAAAACATCGATATTCTGATTAACAATGCGGGATTGAGCCGCGGTTTAGACAAACTGCACGAAGGCAACTTTCAAGATTGGGAAGAAATGATTGATACCAATGTGAAAGGCTTGCTGTACGT
Source organism: Microcoleus sp. CAWBG58 (assembly GCF_020883045.1). Lineage (NCBI taxonomy): Bacteria > Bacillati > Cyanobacteriota > Cyanophyceae > Oscillatoriales > Microcoleaceae > Microcoleus > Microcoleus sp. CAWBG58. Next base: position 6,149 of record NZ_JAHRFA010000015.1, read on the forward strand.
GACTCGCTACATCGTGCCGGGAATGGTTAGCCGAGGCCGCGGCCACGTAGTCAACATCGGCTCAATAGCAGGCCGTCAAGCTTACCCGAAAGGTAATGTTTATTGCGCTTCCAAAGCAGCGGTGAGAGCGATTTCTGAAGGATTGAAACAAGACCTTTTGGGAACACCAGTGCGGGTGACGGAAGTAGAGCCTGGTTTGGTGGAAACAGAATTTAGCAATGTCCGCTTTCACGGCGATTCAGACAAGGCAAAAAATGTCTATCAAGGACTGACACCCTTGACTGCTGAGGATGTAGCGGATGTCGTATATTTCTGCGCGACGCGATCGCCCCACGTCAATATTAGCGAAGTCTTGCTAGTTCCGACAGACCAAGCTAGTGCAACTCTCGTTCACAGAAAATAGTTTTGATGTCTGAATAAAAGACCTATGAATAGTTAAATATTTTCCGCATCCATCAGTATTTTCACATAGATAGGAATCCCAAAAATATTTTGAATTTTGAATATAAATTTAAAATGAGACGTATGAAGAGTTAAATGGTTCCCGGTTTGTTGTCAGCAGTTTTACATACAAAAAAATCAAAAAAATCAAAAAAATCAATGACTTTTTGGAGTAATTGCAGATAAACTATTCCGGAAATTAGGATTGTAGCCAGTAAAATTCACAAGAGATTTGAAGACTCCCGATAGATATCCCCCCCTATGCGAGATGACTGGCTATGTCCCAAATAACAAATCCAACTCAACCCCTAAGCGTTCAACCGAACGCTATTGGCGGTTTAATTATTCAAGGCTCGCCCGATATACCAAACAGGATTAACGGCAGTACCGGTTCGGATCAAATCATTCTAGGTTCTGGTAACGATGAAGTAGCAGCTCTAGGTGGCAATGACCTCATATTTGCTCTTGATGGCAATGACACCGTAAGAGGTGGCGACGGCAATGATACTGTCTTCGCTGGTAAAGGCGATGATTTAATCGAGGGCGGTGCTGGCGAAGACGTTCTTTTTGGCAATCAAGGAGCCGATACCATCCGCAGTGGAGAAGGCAATGATACTGTTTTTGGAGGTAAAGGTGATGATTTCATAGACGGTGGCAGTGGCGATGACTTCCTGTTTGGCGACCTCGGCAATGACAACATTTTCGGTGGTGACGGCAATGACTACCTTGTCGGCGGTGAAGGCAACGACACAGTTAACGGCGGTGACGGCAACGATATTGTCTTTGGCGGCGAAGGAAACGATATTTTGTTCGGCGGTAAAGGCGACGATATTGTCTTTGGCGGCCCTGGAGATGACTGGCTCAATGGCAACTTAGGAAATGACACCGTAAGAGGTGGCAAAGGAAACGATATTGTGTTCGGTGGTAAAGGCAATGACATTGTAGAAGGCGGCCAAGGAAACGATATTATTTCTGGGAACGCAGGAAATGACACCCTCACAGGTGGTGCAGGAGCAGATACATTCCGCTTCGAGTTTGTCGGTGCCGATAATATGGATACGCTGACAGATTTTAATCCTACAGAAGATAAAATTCAACTCGATCGAGCTGTATTTAATGCTTTGATACCCGGCAATCTAACTGGCAACCAATTTATTACAGATCCCAATTTCAATCCCAACACTCCTGGGACTCCGGGTGCTGCTAATGTCATCTACAATCCGGCTGACGGTTTGCTGTACTACCGCAATCAAAACGGACAAGTTTCGATTGTTGCCCAAGTCGGTTCTAACCTGAATCTTGGATCGAACAACTTTGAAATTATCTAAGTTTCAACCCCATGTAGGGTATATCTACCATTCACATATAGCTTTTATCACAAAGATTAGATACTCATGCGGATAGGGCATAGGGAATTGGGCATTGGGAATTGGGCATTGGGCATACCTCACTTTTTTGAGAACGACTATAGATTTGAGATTTGAGATTGAGGGATTGATTGGTCAATACTTCTTTCTGATAATTAATTAGATTTGAGAGTTTAGATTTTATTAGACTTGAGCCGTAGCCGTAGGGTGCGTCAGGTAGAATATTCTTCGTCTGTTCTCAAAAATAATCGCCCTGACGCACCCTACAATAACTATAGATTTGAGAGTTTAGATTTTATTAGACTTGAGCCGTAGCCGTAGGGTGCGTCAGGTAGAATATTCTTCGTCTGTTCTCAAAAATAATCGCCCTGACGCACCCTACAATAACTTTGAATTTTATTGAATTTTAAAATACTTGAAGATATAAATCTAGTGGTAGAACAAGAGTCTATTTTTTTGATTCAACTCTGACGCTCCTATGGGAAAGCAAGTATTTATTTTTTGCTATGAAATGTTTTTGAGTTGATAACAAATAAGAAAATTCATTATATATAGCACTAACTCTTGCCAATCCTTTTTATGTGGATTATATATAGAGAAGGTGCGGTGTATTGCCTGAAAAACAGAGCTTAAATTCTGATTAACAACAAGCCTTGCTACTGTTACTCAGATCCGTCAGAACTTACGTACTGCTGCCCAAAAAACTGAATACTTTACTGATTCGAGGTAGGCAACGAAGTAGTTGAGTGAAAATACCTGGTTTCAAATACCATTGTCTCAAAATCATACAACCGTAGGTTAGGGAGTATCCAAACCCATATCAATCAACGCTCCCCAATCGAAAATCCCAAATCGAAAATAGTAAGACGCCCCGTGTGTAAGTCCTAATCAGTGTGATGTCAGTTATGACTAGCGGCCACAATTTAGATTTTAAAACAAGTAATTTAACTGCGATCGCCACCGAAGCGATCGCACAAAATGCCAATTTAGATGTCAGAAGTCTCTACAAGACTGGCACTGCTTTCCAACAGCAAGGAAAAATAGCAGCAGCGATTGATAGTTACCGGCAAGCGATATCCTGCTGGAAGCAAAGCTGCGATCGCTCAGTTTTGCCCTGGGCTGTCAAAGCCTACAGCAATTGGGGCTGCATTCTGGCGCAGGAAGGCAAATTTGACGAAGCAATGGCAGTTTTTGAAACGGGAATAGCTGTTGCGCCGGATGATGCTGCTCTGTACCATAATTTAGGTATTGTGCTGTTGGAAGTGCGGAAGCCTCAGGAAGCGATCGCCCGTTACCGCCGCGCGATCGAGTTGCAGCCAGAGTTAGCAATCGCCCGTTACCATTTGGGGAAAGCTTTCCAACAGTTGGGGCTGCATACTTTTGCCGGAGAATGTTTCGATCGCGCGATCGGCCAAAATCCCGATCGAGTGGCGGCTTGGGGCGATCGGGCGATTTCCCTGATCGCACAAGGCAAATTAGCTGAGGCAATGGTATGTTTTCAAAATGCGATCGCCCTCCAAAGCGAGTTTGTTGAGGGTTTTTGTCACCACGTAGAAATGCGGTTGACTTCTGTCGCAGATCTCAATGAACTCGATCGATCTCAAATAGCCTGTGTCCGATTTCTCAGGCAACTTCAAGAAAAAAACGGCTCTAACTCTGCAATTTCTAGTCTTGCTCAAAATCCGCTGAATTTTTCATCATTGCTCCTCAATTTAGCAGATACTTACTTTCATCTGGGAAATGCCTTGGCTGAGTACGGCGGGCACGAACAAGCGGAACAATATTACCAAAAAGCTTTACAAATTCAGCCTAAAAATGCCGATATTTACTTGCGGCTGGCTGATTGCTTGAGCCGGCAGCAACGATTTTCGGCAGCGATTGTAATTTACCGTCTAGTGCTGGCAATTGCGGGCGATCGATCGGATATTTGCGAGGCGTTGCAGGCTGTATTGAAACAACAGCAAAACTTAATTCATTCTCCCTCAGCCCGCCTGGGGTTCAAACCCCAGGCTAATAGCGAAAGTCCACTAAAGTGGACTAAAGAGTCGTATTTCAGTCCTCGACCGAGGACTTCAGCTATGAGACAGGGGTTTGAACCCCTGTCGGACTCTGAATCTGAACCTGAATCTGAGCTTAACTCTAATACCAATGTTTCACGAAATAACAGTATTCTTGTCCCCCCCCTTAGCAAGGGGGGGCTAGGGGGGGTCAAAGAGTGTTGCACAATTTTAGATAATAGGTATAACTCTGACTTTGAAATCATAAAAAATCCCTCCACCGTCAATAAAAATCAACAGAAATCCGAATGTCACGGTTTAGATTGTCAGCGGTGTCTGAGGCGGATTTTTAAACAGTTTGAACCCGTGCATTTAGGTGATGGCGTATATTCTTGCGACGGCCAGACAAAAACAGCTTTTGAGTCGCCGGAAACCTTTGTAACTTCGCTCCCCAACGGGCGGGCTTGGATTGTACCGCAGAAAAATTCTTGGATGATTTGCAATGCTATTGCAATTATCGATTCAGGCGATCGGCTGTTACCCGAACTTTCCCGCGAATATCCGGGCGAGTTACCCGGATGCGAAAATCAACATTCTACTCAGCACAGGTTTTTGAAGTTAAAACCCGAAGAATTGCCGCCTTTAGAAAAGATAGACGGTACGGTGGCGGTATTGGCCGGACTTTCGGGAAATGTCTATTTTCACTGGATGGTAGATATCTTGCCCCGCATCGAAATTCTGCATCGTTGGGGAATAAATCTGGAGGAGATAGATTGGTTTTTGGTGAATAGCTGCCAGCAGCCTTTTCAGCGAGAAACCCTGAAAGCATTGGGAATTCCTGAATATAAAATTATTGAGAGCGATCGCCATCCTTACATTCAAGCCCAACATTTAATTGTTCCCTCTTTTTCAGGATATTTGGGCTGGCTGTCAACCCAGGGGCTGGAGTTTTTGAGGCGAGTTTTTTCTAGAGAACAATCTCCTAAACTCGCAGAAAGTTGCGCTAGGGAGAGCAAAAATACTCACCCAGAACGCATTTATATCAGCCGCAACAAATGTAGCTACCGACGAGTTATCAATGAAGAGCAAGTCATCAATTTTTTAAGCGGATTTGGCTTTGTTCCTGTGCTACTAGAATCTATGACTTTGAACGAGCAGATAGCTTTATTTGCTAGTGCCAAGGTAATTATCGCGCCGCACGGCAGCGGTTTAACAAATATTATCTTCTGTTCTCCCGGAACCAAGGTAATTGAGCTCACCTCTCCGAATTATATCAGGCATTACTATTGGGCGATCGGTCAGCAGCTAAACCTCGAACATTATTACGTAACAGGAGAGAACTTTGAGTGCTATCCAATCCGACAGTTAATGTATCAAAATCCATTAACTGAAGATATTTTGGTGAATTTGAAGGATCTCAAAATAATGCTGGGCAATGTTAATGTCATTCCCTCAAAAAAAACACTAAATTTAAAATCCCGAGAAAACCCTACAAGAACCATCAAAATTATGAACCAAGAATCCGGCGATTATTTCCAAAAGCGGGCAGAGTTTTATTTGAAGCAAGGCAAGTTAGCTGATGCTATAGCTGCTTGCGAGCAAGCTCTGAAACACCAACCTAATTTTGCGCCAGCTTACAAGACTTTGGGCAAAATTAGCGAAGCACAAGGAAATTCAGCTAAGGCAAAGCATTGGTACACAAAAGCTCTGGAATTTCAGCCCGATTTTGCGGAAGTTTATTCTGACCTTGCCGCTCTGTATGGCGAAGAAAAAAATTGGGAAATGGCTTTAAATTGTCACCAAAAGTCAACCTCGATACCGATGACAAATATGCCAACCCATCAGAATGACATCCCAGAAATTTTAGGTTTCAATACTGACGATATTGAAGTCTACATTCAAGGTGCAGAATCGTTTTATGCTCTCAGGAAATTTGAGCAGGCGGCGATAGCTTGCCAACGAGTTATTCAAGTTAAACCCGATGCGAGGGTTTATAAAATTTGGGGTAATGCTAGGCAGGCTCAAGGTAAGGTAGAGGAAGCAAAAAACTGCTACGCTAAGGCTATTGAACTCGATCCTGATTTTGCTGAAGCTTATACTAATTTGGGGACGATTTATGCTCAGGAACAGCAGTGGCAATCGGCGATCGCATTTTATCAAAAGGCGATCGCCCTTCAGCCAAATTTAGCATCCACTTACCGCAATTTAGCTCGGGTGTGGGCGCAAATGGGGCAGCTATCGGAGGCTGACGGGTGCTGGTTTAAAGCGTATTCTCTGGAACCTGCCAAGGCCACGCCTGAAGAACACATTCAATTAGGCGATAACTTTTTGAGGCAGAATCAGGTAACGCAGGCGATACGCTGTTACTGTCACGCGATCGAGCTAAACCCCAATTTTAACCAGGCTTACCAACAGTTAGGCAATGCTCTAAAAGCTCAAAGAAAGTTACAGGAAGAAGTTGCTAACTATCGAAGAAATAGCGAAAACCAGGCTAATCTTTCTGGGGATTTGTTGAACACGGTAGTGGTGGGTGCCAACCCAAAATCTGAGTTACCTCAGAATCCCCAAACATCTACTTTGCAGGCAAATGTTCCAGCTAATTCCTTGCAACCAGATTCGGCAATTTCTGCTCAACAACCTCGCGTACAGTTGCAGCAACAGCAAACAATTCCTGCTGTACCGCAACTGTTAAATACGATCGCCAATTCGGCAAATTCTGCACCCGCTGTTCCCAACTCGGCGGATGTTTCGCCGCAGGTGACTGTTGTTGATAGCGGTTTTGCGACAGATTTTCGGAAACAGGATACCGCTGATAACTGCATTCAGCGGGCAGAATCCTATTTCGCCCAAAAACAATTCGATTTGGCTATTGCTGAGTGCCAGCAAGCTATTGAACTTCAACCCGATGGGGTGGCTGCTTACAAACTCTGGGGCAGTGTTTCGCAACAGCAGGGTAATTTAGCAGAGGCGATAGAGTGCTATCAAACAGTTATCAAAATTAACTCTAGTGACGTACAAGCCTACGTAAATCTCGGCAGTTTGTATGCCATGAAACAACAGCGACAGCAGGCAATTGCTTGCTACCAAAAGGCGATCGCCCTCCAGCCGAATTTACCAGCAGCTTACCGCAATTTGGCTAGGGTGTGGACGCAGGATGGCCAACTGGAAGAGGCGAATGAGTGCTGGTACGAAGCGTTTTCTCTGGAACCTGAAAAGGTATCGCCCCATCACCACTTTAAACTGGGAAATATTTTGTTTCGCCAAGACAAAATTACTCAGGCGATCGCCTGTTACCAGCGCGCGATCGAGTTAAATCCGAACTTGAATGGTGTTTACCAAAATCTGGCAAAAGCGCTGACAAAAGAAGGCAAGTTGGATGAAGCTGCTGTCTGCTTGCAAAAAGCGGTAGCACTTAACGGCAACTATTCAGTATCTAGTAAAGCAGTGGATTCTGTTCCCGCCGCGACAGGGGTAAGCGCCCATCAAAACAGTCCCCAAACTGCGGCGGAAACTGGGGATACAATTGTTTCTTCGGTAGAGATACATAATCCTGCAAAGTCTGCGGAAACTCTCAGCTTGTCTGCAAAGGCGATCGACTCTGGTAAACCTGCAACAGTTGCCAATTCTCTCAGTGCAGAATCGTACATCAAACAGGCAGAATATTATTACGCCCAGGGTAAATTTGATGAGGCGATAAATGAGTGCAAGCGAGCCATTGAAATTACACCCGAGGCGGCAATTGCTTACAAGATTGCGGGGAATGCTACCCAAGCAATGGGAAAAGTTGATGCTGCTAGGTATTGGTATACTGAAGCCTTGGAAATTGACCCCAATTTTGCGGAAATTCATGCGAATTTAGGCAGCATCTACGCTCGTCAAAAGCTATGGCAAAAGTCAATTGTTTGTTATAAAAAAGCAATTGAAATCAAACCAGATCTCGTAGTGGCTTACCGGAATTTAGCTCAAGTTTTTGTGCAGTCTGGCTACCCACAAGTAGGGGCAGAATACTGGTATGAAGCTCTCACTTTAGATATCAATTGGGCAACTGCTGAGGAACACTTTACTCTGGGCAATACTTTGCTACAGTTCGGTGAGTTGGAGAAGGCAATTTCCTGTTACAGGCGGGCAATTCAGTTGCAGCCGAGTTATGCCGATGCTTATCACAATTTAGGAGAAGTATTGAGCGTTCGGGGTGAGTGGGAAAATGCGATCGCAGTTTACCAGCAAGCGATCGAACTGAACCCATATTATGAGGGTTCTCATTACAGTTTGGGGAAAGTTTGGGCTAGTCTCGATCGGCGGGAAGACGCGATCGCCTGTTATCGGACTGCGATCCAATTAAATCCCCACTTTGCTCAAGCATATCAAAGTTTGGGGGAAGTTTTAGATAGTCGCGGTCAGTTGGATGAGGCGATCGGGTGTTATGAAAAAACCATTGAATTGAAGCCTGATATCTGGGAACTTCACCAAAAATTAGGTGATGCTTTGCAAGAAAAAGGCGAAATTGATGGAGCGATCCACGCTTACAACCGCGCGATAGAACTGGCAAATAATTAGTTCTATATTTTCCGGATACTGATTCAGGAAATAGAATAATAAATCACAAGGATTTGACTGTATCAATTTTTAGCAGGTATAGGATATGAACAGCGAAACCAATAATATCATAGAATTCCCTCTTAATAACAATTCCGAGTCATTCCTCGCGCGCCAACCAATTGACAATTTGTTGAATCCGCAATCTTTGGCTTTAAAAAGAATCTACTTAGAAGGTGACGAACAAGATAGGAAGAAAGGGCGCGATTCCTATAGCATAGTCAATGCTAGCTTTAGCCATGCTAAACCTCACTACAGTTTAGGAAAAGTTTTTGCCAAAAAAGGAGAGTGGGATAAGGCTATTTCGTCCTACCGTCAAGCCTTAGATTTGACATCTGATTCAGCGGAAATTTACCAGAGTTTGGGAGACGCTCTTGTTAAAAAGAGCGAGTTAGATGAAGCTGTCATAATTTATCAGAAAGCTATCGAAATTCAGCCTTCTCTGTGGGAAGTCCACCACAATTTGGGGGATGTTTTGCAAGGACAAGGAAGATTGGATGAGGCTGTTGCTGCGTATCGTCGGGCGATCGCCTTTAACCCCGATTTTTCTTGGTCGCACAATAATTTAGGGGATGTGCTGATTAAGCAGGAGAAATGGGAGGAGGCGGTTGAGGGGTATAGAAGTGCGATCGCGCTAAATCCAGGCTTCCATTGGTCTCACTATAACTTAGCGGATGCTTTAGTGCAGTTGGAGAGGTGGGAGGAGGCGATCGCAACTTATCGTAGTGCCATTGAGTTAAAATCGGATTTGCCTTGCGTGCAAGAAAAGTTAGCCGATGCGCTGAAAAATCACAGTCCGCTGTCAGTCAAAGAAGCTATTAGTTGTTACAGTCAAGCTATTGAGGAAAATCCAGATAATATCAAAGTCTATCACAAGGCTTTGGAAGTTAATCCAAAAGATCCGCAACTCTATTTAGGTTTGGGTAATGCTCTCGCAAGACAGAACAATAGAGATGGAGCGATCGTATTTTATCAGATGGGGCTACAGTTCAAGCCTGGTGACTTTGAACTTTCTTTGCAATTATCAAAAGCCTTGATAAATATCAAGGATGGATTTGAAGATGCGGCAATAGAATCGCAAGCCGAGACGATCGATTTTTATAGCAAGCAGAGGGCAAATTCTGTCAACTCCTCAAAAATGCTGTTGCCAGTTCAATTCTCGCCGATCGCAAAATCTCTACGATATCAAGTTGATATTGTTGTCTGCGTTCATAATGCTTTAGAGGATGTGAAAGAGTGTTTGAACTCTATTGTCCGACACACCAATGTTGACTATCGCTTGCTGATTGTAGATGATGGTTCTCAACCAGAAACCAGAGATTTTATTCAGGGGTGGGTTAAAGATGTTGCGCCAGCAATTGTTTTGAGAAACGAGACGGCTCGCGGTTATACCAAAGCAGCTAACATCGGTATGCGGGCCAGTACGGGTGACTATATAATTTTGTTGAATAGCGACACAATCGTCACTCCTGGTTGGATAGAAAAATTAGTTGACTGTGCTAATTCACGAAAAGATATTGGCATAGTCGGGCCTCTGTCAAATTGTGCATCTTGGCAATCGATTCCCGAAATATTTGACAATAAGGGGGGCTGGATGATTAACAGCGTTCCTGATGGATTTTCACTGGAAACTTTTAGTCAATTGGTAGAGAATGTTTCGGAAAAGGCATTTCCAAGTGTGAATTTTGTTAATGGCTTTTGCTACATGATTAAGAGAGCAGTGATTGAGGCAATTGGGTGGCTGGATGAAGAGAGTTTTCCCTACGGTTATGGGGAAGAAAATGATTTTTCAATTCGAGCTAGGAAAGCTGGGTTTAAACTAGCGATCGCTGACCATGCCTATGTCTATCACTCTAAGTCTAAGAGTTTTGGACACGAACGCCGTCAAGAGCTTTCTAAACAAGGTTCTACAGCGTTTAAACAGAAGCATCCCGATATTAATGTCAAAGCTTTGACTGAGGAAATCAAAAACAATCAAACTCTCGATCGTCTGCGCCTCAAGCTCCGCGAACATATCATATCAAATCCGGCTTATTCATCCCCATTATAAATTGTAGGGTGCGTCGCTCGCTGGCAATCTGGTTGATAGCAAGAATTATTAGTGGCGACGCACCCTACGTCTTTGATATTGTTTCCGGCTAGATCGGAATTATTTAACCGCAGAGAACACAGAGAGCACAGAGGAAGAGAATAGAGAGATGAATAATTGAGATGCTACTGGATTTGATATGAGATCGCAAAAAAGGTAGCCAATCAGGATTTAGTATCATATCAAATCCGACTAAAAGCAAATGATTTCCGCTACAGGTTACTAGAAAATTATCAACCAATACGGTTTACTTAAAGTGTCATTGCGAGGAACGAAGCAATCTCCTTATCTATTTTTCATAGCGGTTTACTCCCAGGACGATCTTAAGTAAACAGTATTGAATTATCAACTGTCAACTGTCAACTGTCAACTGTTAATAGGGTTTTATATGTCAGAAAAAGTCGAGCTAGAAAAGGCAGAAAATCATTTCCAAACTGGTCAAAAACTTGAACGGGAAGGGAAATTAGAAGAAGCGATCGCTATTTACGCTCAAGCGATTCAAGCCAACCCAAATAACTCTGAGTTTCACCGCAGTTTAGGAGAGGTTTTGCAACGATTGGGGCGACATTCAGAAGCGATCGCCAGTTACCGTCAAGCAATTGAGATTCAACCGCAGTTTTCTAAAGCTTACCACAACCTAGGCAATGCCCTAAGCCAACAGAAGCAATGGGAATCGGCGATCGCATCTTACCGTCAGGCGATCGAACTCAAACCCAACCTCCCCACAGCTTACTACCGTTTGGGGGAAGCTTTGCAACAACTCGGACAGATAGATGAGGCGATTGTCGCTTACCATCAAGCTATTGAACTCAATCCAAATAACCCAGACTTTCACCACAGTTTAGGGGAATTTTGGCGGCAACAAGGGAAATATCAGGAAGCGATCGCCTGTTACCATCAAGCTATAGAGCTGCAACCGAAGTTTTTCAAAGCTTATCACAACTTAGGAAATGCTCTGGGTCAACTCAAGCAATGGGAGTCGGCGATCGCATCTTACCGTCAGGCGATCGAACTTAACCCAAATATTCCTGAGTTGCAATTCAGCCTAGGAGAGCTTTTGCAGCAACAAGGCAGACATTCCGAGGCTATCCCTTGTTACCGTCAAGCTATCAAGCTGCAACCGAAGTTTTCTAAAGCTTACCACAACCTAGGAAATGCTCTGGGTCAAATGAAACAGTGGTCTGATGCGATCGACTCTTACCGTCAGGCGATCGAACTCAAACCCAACCTCCCCACTGCTTGCTATCGTTTGGGCGAAGCTTTGCAACAACTGGGACAGATCGATGAGGCGATCGCCAGCTACCGTAAAGCTATTGAACTAAAACCCGATTCTTCTGCTAAATTTTACTACAATTTAGGAGAACTTCTGGGCCAAAAACAGCAGTGGGAAGAGGCAATTAGCTGTTACAGTCAAGCATTCGAGCTTGACCCAAACTTTTCGCCAGCCTATTACAAATTAAAGCAAGCCTTAGCCCAAAACGGTCAGCCCGATCCACAAGCCAAAACAGTTTCCTACCAGCGAGGTGCTATCAAGTTAAATTTCGATCGTGAATTTCCCAAAATTTTGTTTATTCTCCCCGTCAAAGGCGGTGGAGGAGGCGCTCATTCAGTAGTGCAAGAATCCTTAGCACTTTATCGCTCTGGTATCCCTATCAAAATAGCCGTCAATCAGTCTAACTTTACTGACTTTTTAAAAGGTTACAAAGAAATTCCTGAAATTGGTGAAATTGCAGCTTCTTATCAAACTTTAACTGAGTTCAAAAAATTAGCTCAAAATTTCTCAGTAGTCTGTGCTACTACCTACAGTTCAGTAAAAATCCTGGAAGCCTTAGTTAAAGAAAATCCTCAGATATTGCCAGCTTACTACATACAAGATTACGAACCATTATTTTCTTACATAGATACTCCCGAGTGGGAAGAAGCGCGACAATCCTATGGACTGATTCCCCATGCCGTCCAATTTGCTAAAACTCAATGGTTGTGCGAGATTGTCAATCGCAATCATGCTGTTAAAGTCCACAAAGTAGAAGCCAGCATCGACCATCAAGTTTACTCCCCCGATCTCAAAAGTGAAAACTCTCGTATAGAGATTTCTATGATGGTAAGATTCACCACGGCCAGACGAGCTCCCCGCCGTACATTAGCTGTCGCTAAAATTTTATCAGACTTGTTCCCAAATCAAGTACATTTTACTATCTTTGGCTCTGACCGGAGTCTGATTGAATCTGCTGGGATACCGATTCCAGAAAACACTACCATTTTTCCTCATCTGAGTCGCTCCGAAGTCGCGGCCCTGCTGCGAAACTCAGATATATTTCTAGATCTTTCTGATTTCCAGGCTTTTGGCCGTACAGCTATAGAAGCAATGGCTTCTGGCTGCATTCCAGTTGTCCCCGATAAAGGAGGAACAGATGAATTTGCAATCCCTGATTTTAACTCCGTAGTCGTTGACACCACATCGATTGAGGATTGTGTCAAGGGTATTGGTAAGCTCATTCAAGCCGATCGCAATGTCTTATTGCAACTCAAGTTAAATGCGATTGAAACAGCGGCCAGATATTCACCAAAACGTGCTGCTTTTAGCATTTACAATCTTTTCTGCAATGAACTACTTCAACTTGCTTCATAGATTTTTTTAGGAGTTTCAAGTAAGTATTATGTTAGACCCTGTTCTTCAAAGGCGATATCTCAATAAAGTTCAGCTCCAACTAATGACCCGAAAACGATGGGCTTACCTACGCTATCTTCAGATGCGTGAAGGATTAATCGAAGCCTTAAAAACGGCCGGAGAAATTAAATCCTTTCTCAGCGTTGGCTGTGGGGCTGGATTAACGGAGGTAGCTCTCGCTTTAGAATTTCCTGCAATTGAGTTTTACCTCACGGATATTGATACTAAAGCCAATATTCAAAAGCGATTAGGGGTTCGGATGGCCACCGAATGGGTTATTGAAAATGTCAAATTTGACACTTATGATACTTTGACTCCCTCATCAGAATTTTACGATCTAGTAGCCTCGATTGAAGTCCTAGAACATATCGAGGCTGACAAAACAGCAGCGATTAATATGCGTGCAGCATCACGGAAGTATGTATTTGCACTTGTTCCATTTGCCAGTCATGAAACTAACCTCAATCAAAAAATGAGAGAAAGTGTCTGGAAAAATCACCAGCATTATCGCGTCGGCTACAATGCTGATAGTATCAAGGAAATTTTCCCAGATATTACAATTTTACGTGGGTGTTACTGGAACGATGCTGGTATTAAACTGCGCCAAAAACTTGAACTTTTGTCTGATGAAGAAATCCGGGCTTTATTGCCACATTTAACTCAGCTAGCTAAAACAGATATTCGTAACAGTATCCCTGGCGCTGATGGAAATTGTCATGGAATGTGGATCTTGTCAAAAGTCTGAATTATATCTGTTGACAGTTGACAGTTGACAGTTGACTGTTGACTGTTGACTGTTGATAGTTTACAGCATTTGACAAATTAGGTACGTAGTTGCGCTTCAGCGCTCTTTCCTGATATTAGCTAAGAGCGCTGAAGCGCAACAACGTACCTTTACTCAGTCGCTCAAGAAAAAGTGAGACCTTTTTGATAAATCAAATGTTTGTAGGGAAGATTGCGAACATCGGACACACTGACATTATTAGACAACCAAATAATGCCAACAACTTCTCGATAAACTGGTTGATTGAATTCCACTATTGGTTTTGGTTCATGTTTCTCTTGTTCCCAATGCTGTTGGTTTTTGAGTGACGATAACGGGTGAATAGTTGTATCTTGAGAAGAGTTAACCAAGACTCTCCCATAAATTTCATAGTTGGGAACATTGAGTTCTTCAAGAATATTCTTTACCTGTTGGGCTTTCAGATGTAAAGTATGACCTGTCCAGTCAGACCAATAAAATTTTAGTCCTAAAGATTTTAAGTAGTCATCGGCATCAAAAAAAGGCCCTTTAATAAAAACGAATTTTCTCGAAATTCGGATAGCATTTTTTATGGCTTCTTTGGCATAATCTAATTTAGGTAAATGCTCCAAAGTATGGTTGAGAATTGTAAAATCTACGCAACCATCAGGGAGATCGAGATTGCAAAAATCTCCTTTGATGGCATCATATCCAGCAGCTTTGGCTGATGCTACCTTCTGCGGATCGAGATCGATGCCAAATCCCTTACGTCCTTTGAGTATGTTGATTCCAAATTGAATTGAGCTACCGTTAGAACAGCCAAAGTCTGCAAAATCAAAACTTGTAATATCGAACTCACTCATGATTCTCTTCCAATCTAAATCAAATGTATTGCAACTAAATATAATTAATTAATACATGATTTCGGTAAGGATATCAGGAAAATAGATGTGGTTATGCGAAGAGAATAGATGCGTTATGCGAGATGTAGCAGTGCAATTAGTCTTGTATTATATACCACAAACTTCTAATCTACATCCTTCCCTGATTCAATCCGGATTAAATAGGAAACTTCTGAACAAATATCTATCAACGAACATATCCCCAATAGTATAATATGCCCAGTCCAAAACCATTGATAACTCGTCCACAGCGTTTAGGTTCATCTAGAACCCACTACAAATTTCAAGGAAAACCTTACAAGCATCTGGACATAGAGATTAAATTAACTTCTTTAAAAACGATAGCTACTGCTATTTTGTTAGGGGTTCCTTATCTGGGGTTTATTTACGTGTTTTTTTCTGGAGGAGCAAAAGTTATAGCTGTTGGTTTGGTAGTAGTAGGTATTTTGATAGGGGGATCGATCGCACTTTTATACTACTTAAACAGACAAGAGCCTGTCAAACCGCCGACAAATCAAAACAAACGGCGTTAAACAGTTGACAGTTGACAGTTGACAGTTGACAGTTTGAGAGCGACCTCTACTTTTAAGTCCGAGGATTGAAACAGTGAATAATTTTGTTTTATTTCCCCCTCGAAGGAGGAGGCTTTAAACCTATTCTTCTTGGTAATACCCAGCCCCAAACTCTATTGTGGCGCTGACGTTGCCTCGATCGCTCCATCCGAAATACGATTGCCCCTCCCGACGGCGAAATTCAGATTTTGCGTATCCTGAAGCGATCGCCCTGTTGAAAAATTTGATGCAACTCTCCGGATTGCTAATGAATTCCCAGGAAACAGGATTAGTAGATGCACCCTGATTAATTAACTCCCGATCAATTTTGGCCGGGTTTTTTTGTCGATCGCACGTACAGCCATAAATTCTCGCTAATTTTCCAAATTCTCCGGAAAAAGGTGTAGTGTTACCGGAGACTAGATTAGTAGATGCACCCTGATAATTAACTCCCAACCAATTTTGGCCTGGGAGTTTTTTTTTTGAGCGATCGCACCTCAGAGCAAATCCGATTGCATAGCCCTGTATTCATGTCCATCTTCTCTCTCTGTGCCCTCTGCGCTCTCTGCGGTTAAATAATTCCGATCCAACCAGAAACGATATCAAGCCATCAATTTTGACTAATTTCCGAAACTATCCCGAAAGAGGTACGGTGCTACCGGAGACTAAATTAGTAGATGCACCCTGATTAATTAACTCCCAACCAATTTTGGCCTGGGA
>NZ_JAHRFA010000015.1:22321-67732 GCF_020883045.1 Microcoleus sp. CAWBG58
GCAAATCCGATTGCATAGCCCTGTATTCATGTCCATCTTCTCTCTCTGTGCCCTCTGCGCTCTCTGCGGTTAAATAATTCCGATCCAACCGGAAACGATATCAAGCCATCAATTTTGACTAATTTCCGAAACTATCCCGAAAGAGGTACGGTGCTACCGGAGACTAAATTAGTAGATGCACCCTGATTAATTAACTCCCAACCAATTTTGGCCTGGGAGTTTTTTTTTGAGCGATCGCACCTCAGAGCAAATCCGATTGCATAGCCCTGTATTCATGTCCATCTTCTCTCTCTGTGCCCTCTGCGCTCTCTGCGGTTAAATAATTCCGATCCAACCGGAAACGATATCAAGCCATCAATTTTGACTAATTTCCCAAACAGTCCGGAACGAGGTAATGTCGCGCCGGAGATTAGATTAGTAGATGCACCCTGATTAATTAACTCCCGACCAATTTTGGCCGGGTTTTTTTTGTGTTAAGGCTGATGCTGAAAAAAAATTGAGGTGATTTTCCGGATTGCGCTGGAATTCTGAGGAAGCTTAATTGGTAGATGCACCCTGATTAATTAACTCCCGACCAATTTTGGCCGGGTTTTTTTTGGCAAAAATTAGATATATAGCATTTATCAGAAAGATGAGGTATGACTGACAGCTTATATAACTACTAAACTCAGAGGGCTCTCTTCCCAACAACGTCCGCGAATCTTTGTGATAACCGCTATATAGCAATCCTAAATGATTCATCAAGATTTGTAGGGGTAGTACCCCCGTGCCTACCCCAGCACATAAGGGCGATCGCGGGGCAAGCGAGCCCCTACAGGCATTACGCGAGAAATGTTGAAAGAAACTAAGTTGTTCAAATAAATTTTCTAAATTTTCCTGAATGTGGTGCTGTCGGAGCGGAGTTTAAATTATGTAGATGCACCCTGATTAATAAACCCCAGCCAATTTTGGCCGGGGTTTTTTTTGAGCGAAAGTTGGAGGGAGTCGATCGACCTACAACAGATCGAAAGACTGCACCTCAAGCACCGGGCCGATCATCGCAAAAGTCATTACATCCTTGCGGATTTCACCTGTGACGCTGACTTTCAGGCTAGCTTTTTTCAACTCAGAAGGAGCATCCTTAAGTTCGTAAGTTTCCCCATCTTCGCCGACTAAAGCCCAAGTGCCCGGGCCTAATCCTTTGCGTTCAATTTCGCCTTTGACTGTAATACTCATGCTGACTGTGCCTCTGTTTTAATTGCCAAACGTGCCAATCCAAAACACAACAAAGCATTGACAATCAAGAATGTTTGTGCTACTAAACCAGTTCCCAATCCCCAAACTGAGGGAGAGAGAATAGCATTGACTGCTAAACAGCTAGCAAAGCCGATCGAAGTTGCGATCGCGATCCACTTCCACTCTCTGTGTCCCAACAGCAAAACAATCAAAATGCCGGGAATCAAAACGCTAGCAAATAAGGGATTGAGCATACTGCTGCCGTTAATTGCACCGCCGAGTTCGGGGATAGAACTACCCATGATTCTCATCGGCCACTGCGGCAAGTCAAATACAAACAAGTTGCGGAGGAAACAGAAGCCAGAACTTCCAGCAATCAAGCCGCCGGAAAAGCCCCAAGTCCAGGCGAAGGGGAAATAATTCCGCAAAATGAAAGCCAGCAGGTAAGAACCGAGCACCATGGCAATTTTTGGCAACAGGGCGACTGCACCGCCGTCAATCCAGAAGCGGGGGCTGAGATAGCCGTTGTCGCGCAGCCAGCGGAAGAAGTCGCGGAAGTTGATTTGTCCGCGCTGGGCTAGCTGAACTGCTGCGCCTGCGTCTAGATGTCCCGAACCAAAATGGTTTAAGGGGTCTTCTGTGACATTTCGCGAGGATTGCAAGAGTATGCTGCGAATTTGGTCTGGTTCTGTGATGCCCGAGGCTTTGATCAGGGCTGCTACGCCGGCGACGTGGGGAGAAGCCATGCTGGTGCCTTGGTAGGCTTCAAAAATTTCGTTGCCGGTTTCTGGGTCGATCGTACTTTGCAGAATTTTGCCTAGTTCTGAACCACCGGGGGCAGAAATGTCAACCCCGGCGCCGAAATTGGAATAATCGGCTTTTTCTTCGTTGGGGCCGAGGGCGGAAACGCCGATGACGTGGGGATAGCGGGCGGGATAGGAGGCGGAACTTTCGCCGGAGTTGCCTGCGGCTGCGATGATGACAACGCCTTTAGAGTGGGCGTAGTCGATCGCCTCTGCCATTAACTGACTTTCGCCGCCGCCGCCTAAACTCATGTTGATGACATCTGCGCCATTGTCTGCTGCAAATTTAATTGCTTCGGCAATGTCGGAAACTGTACCGCCACCGCTGCCGCTTAATACTTTCAGAGGCATTAAAGATGCTTCGTAGGCGATGCCTGCGACGCCGTAGTTGTTGTTAGTTGATTGGGCGACGGTACCTGCGACGTGAGTGCCGTGGCCGTTGTCATCGTAGGCTTCGGGGCGATCGTTTACAAAGTCGTAGCCCGGTACAAACTTGGTTTCTTTTAAGTCGGCAACGGGGGTAATGCCCGTGTCAATTATCGCTACTGTCGTACCGCTGCCTTTGGTTTCGTTCCAGGCAGATTCTACGTTGATGCTGCGAAGATTCCACTGCTTGGTATACATGGGGTCGTTGGGAATCTCGAAAGCGCTGTATACGTAGTTCGGTTCAATGTATTCGGTATCTTTAGCCAAATTTGATTTTCTCAGGGCGTTTAGCAAAGTGCGATCGCCCTTGACAACATACACATTATCTGATGCTGAGAATTCGCTGTTGAGTTGCGGTGCGATTTGGTACTGTTGGGCGAGTTCTTCTACTCGTTTTGCAACATTAGGATTACCGATATCTTCGCGGAAATCCAGCACAATCGAGTCGTAAGTGCCTTGAGTAGCCAGTCCTGGGAAATTTGAAATCGCCCAGCCGAGCCCGATTAAAAATAAGCACAAAAGGAAAAACTTTTTCATGGCCGATCGTCCGTTTAGGGAAGGCTTGTTCACAACAATAACCCAATTTTCAGCGCGATCGCCAGTTTTACGGGTGGCGGCTGCTGGATGACTCGCGCACAGGCGTTTGGTATTTGTCGGCCGTGGCTGTCGATCGAGGGAAAATTGCTGGAGTTTCTAGTTTAAATTTCCGAGCAAGTTTTAGGGGTTCAATCAATTGTATCATTAAAGTAGATGGCAAACAAAACCGGGAGTATTTTCAACAAGGATATTGCATGGAAAGAGGTTTAATGTGGCTGCCGCTGCTGGCACTTTTTATTGCTCTGGCTTGGGCTGGATGGAACGAGTATCAAAAGTTAGAAGCGTATCGGGTCTGGGCGGAACAATTTGCCAAGGCAAAGTACGATATTTATGCTGTACTCGGTCAGCAAGAAGACTGTTTGACTTGGGGGAAACCTACTCGCAGCGGCCCTGTGAATTTGCAAAGTTTTTCTTTGAAAAATGTGCAGTCGCTGCGGCTCTTAGTTAACGGTGCCGTGGTAGATTTAGAATCGCCGCCGAATTCTGGAAAGGCGATTGCCCTAGAATTTTTGTTGAAAGATGCTGCTTCGGTGCAGGTTCCTTTTACAGAAATTCCTCTAGCGACTAAATGGGCAAAGTATTTGCAGCAGGAATTGCAGCGCTTTCTCTAAGATTATTCAATCAGGGCAATTGCTGAATCAGATGATTTTCCGTATTAAATTGGTTTGTAGTGAGGAATGCGAGTCCGCATAAAATCCGAGGACTAAAGTCCTCACTACAAACGTATTAAATTGGTTTGTAGTGAGGACTTCAGTCCGCATAAAATCCGAGGACTAAAGTCCTCACTACAAACGTATTAAATTGGTTTGTAGTGAGGACTTCAGTCCGCATAAAATCCGAGGACTAAAGTCCTCACTACAAACGAGAGAATGGTTATTTTACCAGACTAGAAATAGTTTTTTTCCTTCCCCTTCCCCTTCCCCTGCGAATGCAAATACAGGAATTTTTACAGCGCTACCAAGAGGGAGAGCGCAACTTTGCTCATATTGACCTCAGCGGTGCTAGTTTAAGCGGTGTCAACCTTCGAGAAATAGACTTAACTGGTGCTAACTTGACGGGTGCTAATTTGAGCTGGTCTTTTTTGAGCAATGCTAAGTTAATTGGGGCTTGTTTGCGCCGCGCGGATCTCCGCAGTGCGGGGATGGCTGGGGCGAATCTGACTGGGGCAAATTTGAGCGGAGCAAATCTTGCGAAAGCAGATTTGCGTCTTGGTTGTTTGGAAGCAGCGGATCTTAATTGGGCGGCGCTGTGCGAAGCGGATTTGGGCGGTGCTAATCTTCAAGGAGTTAAATCTGACCAAATTAATTTGGAAAAAGCTAAACTCGACGGCGCGCAGTTGATGATGGCGGAATTGATGGAGGCGAATCTCAACCGCGCGAGTCTTGTTGGTGCTAATTTGACGGGTGCTAATTTGCGGGAAGCGCATTTGGTGGAAGCGAATTTGCGATCGGCAATTTTGAGCGGTGCAAATTTGATTGAAGCTGATTTGAATGGTGCGATTTTGCGATCGGCAAATCTGACGGGCGCTGACTTGCACCGAGCTGTGCTGGCGGGGGCGGATTTGACTGAGGCGGTGCTGGATCGGGCTGATTTGAGTCGAGCGAATCTGGCGGGTGCTTATTTATTGAAAGCGAGTTTTAAGCAGGCGCTTTTGCTGCGAGCTAACTTGCAAGAAGTGTATTTGCTGCGGGCGGATTTGAGCGAGGCTAATTTACGCAGTGCTGATTTGCGGAAAGCTGATTTAAGCGGCGCTTATTTGGTGGATTCGATGTTGGCTGAAGCGGATTTAAGAGAAGCTTGTTTGATTGAGTGCCATTTAATTCGGACGGATTTGGAGGGGGCGCAGCTTACGGGGTGCTGCATTCAAAATTGGCAGGTTCAAGAGGTCGATCTGTCGAAAGTTAACTGTCGTTATGTTTTTACTGACTTTGATTATACTGCAAAAGTTGTGGCAAATCGCTTTCCGGTCGATCGCGATTTTGAGTCTGGGGAATTGGGACAGCAGTATCACGAAGAAAGTTCGATTGTGGAGGTGTGTTTTGGTGAGTTTCCTAATTGGGAGGCTTTGGTATTTACGGTGCGTCGGGTGGAGTTAGAGAGTTGCGAACTTCAGTTGAACATTCAATTTTTTGAGTCTGCCCGAGAGCAAAATTTACTGCGGCTGAGCGCGAACCGTTTGGTGAATGGTAAGATTTTGGGCGATCGCATATTGGCGCTTTATCCAGATATGTTGGAAAAGGTTTTAGCTAAGGGCGCTGAAATTTTGATTTTGCTGGGATTGGCTGTTGCGGATAACGGTTCGCAGCAGGAGTCAGCAACACCGCAGCCACCGAGGCCGCTCCCAAAAGAGGTGTTGCTCAGAAGACAGGAAATCTACGAGCGAATGGTGCGCCAAATTTCGTTTATTTTGATGTCTCAGACGCCGGATAAATTCTCTGAAAGCGTACAGCGGTTGTTGGATTATTTGAAGCAGCAAGGTGTTCCGACAGAGCAGATTCAGAAGAAAGTCATCAGTCAGGCGATCGTGGAGCGGGCCAAGCAAGACGCGGGTTTTCGGGAACAGTTGTTGAGGTGGGAGAAAACGGCGTCGGCGAGTATTCGCTGTTCGATGATGGGGGAAGCGGTGCGATTTGCGATCGCCCTTTTGTGGGAATAAATAGGGAGCATCTCAGTTTTGCATTTAGAGTGCTGTCCCCATTCGCCTATTGTACACGCGAGCGGGGACGCTCGCACTACAAAAAAAGCTTTTTACAAAACTGAGATGTACCCAATGAATATAGGTGTTCTGGGAATGAATATAGGTGTTTTGAGAATAAATTGATCGCGAGCGGGGACAGCACTTTTTGTCGTCAGATTAGCTGTTTTCCCATAAAAAAGGATATTTTTCAGGCGTATCTGACAAGTTAGCTTTGACAGGATTTTGTTTAATATATTCCCAGGTATTGATAAACTGTTGGTGGCTGTTAATAATTTCGGCGTGTCGCCCATCTTGCCAAACTTTACCGATATGCTTCATTACTTTAGGGATTTCTGTAGAACTAAAGCCTTTAAGACTATGCAGCAGGCTTCCAATTGACCAGTTTTGAGAGTTAGACTTTGGAAAAGGCTGAAGCAAAAGATGTACGTGATCTGGCATAATAACGGCAGCGAATAGTTGATATCTTTGGTTGTGAAAGTGCAAGGTAGAATCTAGAACAACTTGTCGAGCTGGTGGAGTTAGTTCTAGTCTTTCCCAGGTAACGAAGGTTATGAAATGGATGTTTTTGGGAAGTGGTAATTGAATAAAATCTTGTTTGAATGACATTGATTTACCTCATTTAATTGCAAATTGGATTGAGTGCGAGGGACGGCGTGGAAAAATTGGCAAAAATCGCCGGAAATCCCACAGTGCGAGCGTCCCCGCTCGCGTGGAAAATAACCCCCGCTCGCAGGTCAAAATTGGCAAAAATTGCCGGAAATCCCACAGTGCGAGCGTCCCCGCTCGCGGGAAAGAATAGCCCCCGCTCGCGGATCAAAATTGGCAAAAATCGCCGGAAATCCTACAGTGCGAGCGTCCCCGCTCGCGTGGAAAAATACCCATCGCTCGCGTGGAAAAATACCCATCGCTCGCGGATCAAAATTGGCAAAAATCGCCGGAAATTCCACAGTGCGAGCGTCCCCGCTCGCGGGAAAGAATAGCCCACTCGCGGGCAAAAATCAACAAAGATTGTCGGAAATCCCACAGTGCGAGCGGGGACGCTCGCGTGGAAAAATACCCATCGCTCGCGTGGAAAAATACCCATCGCTCGCGTGGAAAAATCAACATCAATTCGGTGCAAGAATCAACATCAATCGTGCGGCAAAATCAATATATATAGCCTTTCTTAAAAAGATGAGGTATGACTGACAGCTTATATAACCACTAAACTAAGAAGGGCTCTCTTCCCAACAACATACCTCATCTTTCTGAGCACCGTTATAAATAGCCCGATGCCCGATGCCCGATGCCCGATGCCCGATGCCCCATGACTAATTACCAATCTTGACTCGCCAACCGGCGGCCCGCTAAAGCCCGCACTTGCTCGTCTGCATCGGAAACTGCGAGCGATCGCACCAATCGCAAAGTTTCCTCATTTTCGGGATAATGTTCGATAATTGCTTCGAGTGCTGTAAACCGGGGATTGTAAGCAAAAGAACCTGTTCTATCGTAGGCATCGGTAAGAGCTCTGTGGCGCAAAAACTCAAACATTCCCGGTTCGTCCTTCCATCCCCGAATTAACTCTACCAGAGCGATCGCCCGCACTTGCGAATCATCATCCTGCTCGGCCCTAATTTTCAGCCACTCAAAAGTTTGAGACTCATTTGTCCGCCCCCGGGCTAACTTTTGCAAAGCAATTTTCCTGACAGCCGAACTCTCATCGCCCTCTGCTTTAGCCTCCAACATCCGCAAAGTCTCAGCACCATCGGGCCAATTGCGAGCGAGTTCCTGCACCGCCACCTCACGCACCTCCTCATCCCCAGCCTCAAGCTGTATTTTCAACCAAGACAAGGTTTCCGGATCTTGTGGCCATCCCCGCGCTATTTCTCGCACCAGCACGCTCAGCAAGTGAGAATTGGGCTCCGACTCCGCTAGTTGTTTGAGAAAAGGCAGCGTCTCGCCCCGGTGTCCCCAGACTCTTCCTATCTGTTCCACCGCAGTTTCTCGGACGTTGATGTGTCTGTCTGATTGGGCCAGAATTTTCAACCATTCAAAGACTTCGAGACTGGCTGACGGTAAGGTGGCTGCGGCTGCAACTACCACTTGCCGCACAGTCCAATAATCATCTGAGTTCGCAATTTTTTGCAGCAGGGGCAGTGTCTCTGGGCTGTCGGGCCAACAGGAAGCAATTTGTTGCAAGGCTATTTCGCGCAGTTCGGCGTCGAGATCGCTCGTAGCTATATTTTGCAAAAAAGCCAGAGTTTCGGGCTTAGATGGCCAGCCAGAGGCAATTCCTTGGACTGCCGCCTGCCGGACGGTGGAACTCGCGTCGGACTGGGCGAGACTTTTCAGCAGCGGGTAAATATCTGGTTCGCCCGGCCAGCGCGAGGCCAATTCTTCGATCGCCGCTGTTCGCACTTCTTCGTTGCTGTCGGAGGTGGCTAGGGTTTTCAGCAGCAAGCAAACCTCGTCATCGGCGGGCCAGCCCGCTGCCAATTCCCGCACCGCTACTGTTCGCAGGGTAGAACTTCCTGTCTGGGCAAGGTTTTTGAGCTGGGATACCGTGCCTAAAACGCTGTGCCAACCTCTGGCTATTTCTTGCCACGCTACGACTCGCACTCCCAAATTTTCGTCGGATTCGGCGGCAGTTCTCAGCAGCAGCAAGGTATCTGTGCGATCGCGCCAATGAGAGGCCAACTGTTCCAGGGCGCAGGTGCGGACGGCGGGACTGCGATCGGATTGAGCCAGAACCGCCAGCAGCGGCAAGGTATCGCTGTTAGAGGGCCAACCAGAAGCCATTTCTTCGATTGCAGCCGATCGCACTGCCCAGCTTCGATCGGATTTAGCGAGGTTTTTGAGCATCAGATAAATTTCTGGATCGTCAGGCCAACCGCAGGCTATCGCTTTGACTGCTGTGGCGCGGACTTCGCCGCTGTCGCTGGAGTGTGCTAGTATTTTGAGCCAAGGCAGGGTTTGCGGGTCGTTTTTCCAAGTTTGGGCGATCGCGGCGATCGATCGATAGCGAATTTGATAAGTTTCCTGCAATTCTTCAGCGCTTTGATAAAGAATCAGAAAAACCGTACCGTATTGCGATAACTTTTTTAAAGCGTTTAACAGTTTTTTTTCGGTTGTTTCATTGATGCCATTTTTAACTCTTGATAGGCATTCTGCTGCTAACAATAAATTAATAAATTTTTCTTGTTGACCATTTTGAGTTATCAAATATTCTATAACTTCGCTCGCTGTTTCTTTGTCGAGCTTGGCTGCAATTTCTTGGAGAAATTCGTGCAAAGATTCGTCTCGCCAGTGCTGGCCGAAAACCTGTGTTTGGACTTGGGCCCCAGTCAGTTGACCTGTTTTGAGTTGTACCTCGATTAACTCTGCTACTGTCTGGGGATGATTTTCGGCAACAAGTTTTTTGAACAACATACTGATATCCTACCCCCTAAAGTTTGTTTGCATTGAAAATCTGAAATAAGACGCTCGCGGTTGAAAAGGCTTCTAGAGATACAAAACCCGCTTGTATAGCGGATAGAAAACCGAGTGGTTGAAATTACTCTATCTTCTTTACACCGTGCAGGCGGACGAAAGTTTGACTGTAGATGCGATTTCTACCGCTGTCCGATCCAGATTGTAGTATGCAGCCGATCGACTCTATTTTATATCAAAACTACTGGGTCGATCGCGCCCCAATGCAAAATCCGCCATCACCCAATCGGAATGTTGGGTGTTGGCGGATAAATCTCGAACAATTGGGGGGTTGAATCTAGCTAGCTGCTACTTGAACGCGATCGCCTGCAACCCGAACCCGAAAAGTCGGAATTGTTACCGTTTCATCGTCCAAACACTGGCCAGTAGCCAAGCTAAAATTCTGCTTGTAAATCGGAGAAGCAACTTTGAGAGTGCCGCTGCGATCGCCCACAAGTCCTCGGGACAACACAAAAGCCTTGCTAAACGGGTCGTAATTGCTCAAAGCATACAGTTCATCCCCGTTTCCCACTCGGAAAACAGCCACTTGTTCCCCAGCCACCAAAGCACAAACTCCTGTATTTGGGGCGATCGCATCCAGAGAGCACACATCTACCCAAGTTGTTACTGTATCGGAAACCTGTAATGATTGAACCATTTTTTTTCCTGTTAATTTAATACAATTTCCTTCCCAATTTCCAGTTAAAAACCGCTAAATTGGTTTGTAGTGAGGACTTCAGTCCTCTTAAAACTCCTGCGGACTAAAGTCCTCATTACAAACGTTATCACGGTGAATTGGTTTGTAGTGATGACTTCAGTCCTCCTAACACTTCTGCGGACTAAAGTCCTCACTACAAACCCGATCGCGCTAAATTGGTTTGTAGTGAGGACTTCAGTCCTCCTAACACTCCTGCGGACTAAAGTCCTCAAACCCGATCGCGCTAAATTGGTTTGTAGTGAGGACTTCAGTCCTCTTAAAACTCCTGCGGACTAAAGTCCTCAAACCCGATCGCGCTAAATTGGTTTGTAGTGAGGACTTCAGTCCTCTTAAAACTCCTGCGGACTAAAGTCCTCACTACAAACGTTATCACGCTAAATTGGTTTGTAGTGAGGACTTCAGTCCTCTTAAAACTCCTGCGGACTAAAGTCCTCACTACAAACCCGATCGCTGTTATTTATCCGAAACTCCAGCTATGGCCTTTTCATGCTCGTAAGCAGGGCGAGTTTGTCCCCGTTCCTCGACACGAACAATACTCGGATCTGGCAAATCGGAATTCACAAAATGCTGGAATCGCTGCACCTTTTGCGGGTCTTCAATCGTCGTTTTCCACTCGCATTGATAAGTATTCACCAAATGCTCCATCTGCGCCTCCAACTCTGCACAAATGCCCAGAGAATCCTCAACAACCACCTGCTTTAAGTATTCAATTCCGCCCTCAAGCTTGTTCAACCAAGTAGCAGTACGTTCCAAACGATCCGCCGTGCGAATGTAGAAGACTAAAAAGCGATCGATATACTTAATCAAAGTTTCCTTATCGATATCCGCCGCCAGCAAAACCGCGTGCTGCGGCTTAATTCCGCCGTTACCGCACACGTACAAATTCCAACCATTCTCAGTAGCAATAATCCCAAAATCCTTGCTTTGAGCTTCCGCGCATTCGCGAGTGCAGCCCGACACAGCAGACTTAAATTTGTGAGGAGCTCGCAAACCGCGATAGCGCAACTCAACCTCGATCGCCAAACTCGTTGAATCCTGCACCCCAAAGCGGCACCAAGTGCTGCCAACACAAGATTTGACAGTTCGCAAAGCCTTACCGTAAGCGTGGCCAGACTCAAATCCCGCATCAATCAAGCGGTGCCAAATATGCGGCAACTGATCCACCCGAGCACCAAGCAAATCGATCCGCTGTCCCCCAGTAATCTTAGTATAAAGCCCAAAATCCCTGGCAACTTCTCCCAAAGCAATCAACTTCTCCGGCGTAATTTCTCCACCCGGGATTCGCGGTATCACCGAATAAGTACCGTCGCGCTGAATGTTTGCCAAATAGTAATCGTTGGTATCTTGCAAACCGACGTGAGACTTCTCTAGAATATGGTCGTTCCAAGTAGAAGCCAGCATCGAAGCCACAGCAGGCTTGCAAATTTCGCAGCCGCGCCCTTTGCCGTGTTTGGCGATCGTCTCATCAAAGCTTTTCAGCTCTTGAGAGCGCACCAAATGGTACAATTCTTGACGGGAAAACTCAAAATGTTCGCAGAGATGATTTTTGACCGCAACCCCGGCTTTCTTCATCTCCGACTTAAAGATATCCGTCACCAAAGGCACGCAACCGCCGCAGCCCGTACCAGCTTGAGTGCATTTCTTGACACTGCCGACATCTGTTAAATTGCGATCGCGAATCGCCTCACAAATCTGCCCTTTACTAACATTATTGCAAGAACAAATTTGAGCAGAATCCGGCAGACTCTCCACACCAAAACCAGCAGGTGCTCCGCCTTCGCGCGGTGGCATCAACAAATCTTCAGGATGCGGTGGCAAAGCAATTTCATTTTGCATGAATTGCAGCAAAGTGCCGTAAGCAGAAGCATCTCCGACGAGAATCCCGCCTAAAATCCGGCTACCATCTTGATTTAAAACTAATTTCTTGTAAGTGCCTTGGAAATTGTCAGCAACAACAATCTCTTTAGCACCGGCAGAATGTGCAAAAGCATCACCAAAACTCGCCACATCCACACCCAAAAGTTTCAGTTTTGTGGACATATCCGCACCAGTGAAAGTGCTAGTGCTGTCATCCGCAGCGCTGCTCAAAATATCCGCTGCTACGCCCGCCATTGTATACCCAGGAGCAACTAAGCCGTAGATGCGATTTTGATAAAGCGCGCATTCGCCGATCGCATAAATATCAGAATCCGAAGTTTGGCAGCGATCGTTAATCGTAATACCGCCCCTTTCTCCCACTTCAATCCCGCAACCTCGGGCAATTTCATCCCGAGGGCGAATACCAGCAGAAAACACAATCATATCCGTTGCCAATTCCGAACCATCAGCAAACAGCATTTTAGTAACTTTGCCATCTTCGCTGACAATTTCAGTGGTAGATTTGCTCGTGTAAACCGAAACCCCCAACTCCTCAATTTTGTTGCGGAGAATCGCACCACCAACCTCGTCAACTTGCACGGGCATCAGCCGCGATGCAAACTCAACCACATGAGTTTTCAAACCCATATTTTGCAGAGCATTAGCGCATTCTAAACCCAACAAACCGCCGCCAATTACTACACCTGTTTTGCAATTTTTAGCATAATCTGACATCGCCTCCAAGTCATCAATTGTCCGGTAAACAAAAGTGCCGGCCGCATCTTTGCCTTTAATGGGCGGTACGAAGGGATAGGAACCCGTGGCGAGAACAATTTTGTCGTAGGGAACCTCTAAACCGTTAGCTGAAGAGACAGTTTTTTGTTCGCGATTGATGGCGACTGCTTTGTCACCGATATGAATTTGAATGCCATTTTCTTGATAAAATCCTGGTGCAACTAGAGATAAATCTCCCGCAGTTTTGCCAGAGAAAAATCCGCTGAGGTTTACGCGATCGTAAGCAACCCGTTGCTCTTCACAGAAAGTAATTAAATTCCAGCGTTTGGCAGCATCCGAACTCACCATTAACTCTAGGAACTTGTGACCTACCATGCCATTGCCGATTACAATCAGGTTTTTTTTGGCTGTCATTAGAATCTCTTTTATCTCGTTTATCCGTCGTTGGTTTTATTAATATAAGAATTTCTTGTAAACTTTTGTATTTTTGGATACAAAAAAATAAGTTTGATGCAATTGTCGGATGGTGGCGATTGCATTTTTGCATGATGCCTGGTAACAGTTGACAGTTGACAGTTGACAGTTGACATTTGGGTGCATCTGCAAGCAAATATATCCGTAGGGGCGAAGCATGACCGCAGTCAATATAAAATTATAACTAATAACTTATATGCGGTCATGCTTCGCCCTCTTCAAAAACCAGATGCACCCTGACAGTTGACAGTTGATAATTTACAGGGCAGGAGATTGTTCGGCAAATATCAACTGTTCATTTGTTCGCTGTTAACTATCATTGAGTTTTTGTTTGGTTGTTTTGATGATGCTGGTTAGTAGTTTTAGGAGTTCTTTGAGGTCATTTAAGATTGAGTCGCTTTCTTTTGGGGTGAGATAATCAGTTTCTCCAAGTAGCAATATCCAGTATTCTGTTTCGTTGGCTTCTTTGAGGGCGATCGCTAGTTTATGAATAAAATCATCTTTGCTTTCGGCTTGTTCTGCTTCTCTGACTAATGCACCGATAGCTGTTCCAGAGCGTAGTAGTTGTTTTGACAATACATATTCTTTTTTATTTATAGATAAATACTTATAAAGGTTTACAATTCGGACGGCAAAGGCAAAAGATTTATTTTTAAGGGGGGGAGTTGTCAGTCATTAATAGTTGATAATTGATAGTAGATAGTTGATAGCGCCAGAGATTGTTCGCTAAATATCCACTATCTATTGTCCGGTCTCTACTGTCAACTGTCCCGTATTCGCTGTCAAAGGTCAACTGTTTAAGTCAACTGTCCCGTATTCGCTGTCAACTGTCAACTGTCAACTGTCAACTGTTTAAGTCAACTGTCAACTGTTTAAGTCAACTGTCAACTGTCAACTGTTCACGCTCCCATACTGGAATATTGTTTCAAACCCTGCCGCCACAGCCACCGATTCCACACAAAAAACACCGCGCCCCAACCCAGCATCACCAACAAACCGCGGCCAACATCAACGGGCAATCCGATCAAAATTGAAGCAGGAAAATGAATCAAATAAGGAAACGGAGTCCACAAAACAACTGCGCGCACTGCTGGGGGAAACACTTCTAACGGCGCGATGATTCCCGATAAAAATAGGTAAATCAAAAACCAGAATTGCTCGATCGCACTTGCGCGCTCTATCCAAAAAGCAAACAGCGCAAAGGTATACTGGATCAGGAACCGCAAGCAAAAAGCCGAGACGACAACCAAGGCAAACAGCAAAAACCTGCCCAAACTCGGCACCCAAAAAGACTGCGGGTAAAGTGCAAAAAACAGCAGCACTAATCCGAATACAAACGGTAGCCTCGCAAACCTTTCGGAAACATGGGATGCGAAGTGATGCCATACTGGATCTAGAGGCTGCAACAATCTATTAGATAACTTGCCTTGCACTACTTCTTTTTCAAACTCCCAAATCACCCAAACTACATTAGTTTGTCGGACAATGAAAGCTGCCAAAAAGTAACGGGCAAAGTCGATCGCCTTTAGCCCAAACTGACCGCTTTCTGATGCTTGCATCCACACGCCCATCAAGATAAACGGCAAAGCTCCCGACAGCGCCCACAAAAATAATTCTGCCCGGTATTCGAGCATATAAGCGTAGTAAGTCAGGAGCAAGGTTTTAGCAATTCTGAGGATTTTTTTCATGTGAATTTTAGATTTGAGATATTAAATATTTCCCTATGATAATTGGGCTTCGATCCCCCCTAACCCCCCTTAAGAAGGGGGGGACTGGAAGCGGTCAAAGTTCCGGTTTTTAAGGAAGATTTAGGGAGAACCAGGCAGCCTTCAACAGTTGACAGTTGACAGTTGACAATTTTAGATCGACCTCCACCTGGAAATCCGAGGATTGAAACAGTGAATAATTTTGTTTTATTTCCCCCTATAAGTAAGGAGGCTTTAAACCAATTCTTCTTCGTCAAAGTCCCCCTTGTTAAGGGGGATTTAGGGGGATCTAGACTTCGATGCAAGTCAGAGTCTAAAAGGAATTTAGCCTTAAGTTATCACCCATAAGCCGATTATGGCAACGATAACAATGAGAATGATTACACTTTTCCCGTGCGAAAAACTCGACCGATTACCTCTTCAATTGGCGGATCTGTGACAGTCAAATCTATCACTTCCAAGTCCGCCAAAATCTTCGACACGCTCGCCGTCAGCTCCTCCCTTTTGACCAAAAACCGGACTGAATTACCTTCAATAGATTCTACCTCGCCGTAAGCAAAAGCGCTATCTTTTGCTAGCGGTTCGGCTAATTTTACCTGGACTTCTCGGTAAGGTGCAAACCTGTCGAGCAATCCGTCCAAACTGCCATCATAAACTAATTGCCCTTCATGGATTAACAAAACACGCTTGCATAAAGCCGTAATGTCAGCCATATAGTGACTTGTCAACAGCACAGTTGCTTGATAGCGCTCGTTATATTCTCGCAGAAATTGCCTGACACTAAACTGGGCGTTGATATCTAAACCTAAAGTCGGTTCATCTAAAAATAATACCTCCGGTTGGTGTAGCAGCGCCGCCATCAATTCAGCTTTCATTCGCTCGCCTAAAGACAGCTTGCGTACCGCCTGATTTAACTTGCCTTCTAGTGACAGCATTTCTGTCAATTCTCCGATTCGCTGTCGGTAATCTTTATCGGGAATGCCGTAGACTGCGGCATTGATTCGCAGAGAGTCGAGCACGGGTAAATCCCAAATTAACTGCTGTTTCTGCCCCATGACTAAGGTGATTCTTTGCAGAAAAGCTGCTTCGCGGCTAAAAGGAGTACGATCGCACACAGTGACATTACCATCAGACGGGTAAATCAAACCAGTCAACATTTTCAGCGTCGTAGTTTTGCCCGCACCGTTAGCGCCGAGAAACCCCACCACTTCCCCAGGTTCAATACTGAAAGAAACGCCCTCAACTGCTTTGATATTGCGGTAAGTGCGCTTAAAAAAGTGCTGCACGGTTCCTTTGAGTCCCGGTTCCTTAATCGCTACGGGATAAACTTTGCTTAAGTCTTTAACTAAGATAATTGGCATTGGCTCTAGTTTTAACTTTTATTTTAATGTGCGATCGCCCGATCGGGCTTGTGCCAAGCTTGAGCAAGCTGTATATTAGGCTGTAAAGTGCGATCGCGCGATCGGCCTTTACACAAAAAGTAACTTGGTTTGGGCTCACCCTACCAAAGTGTAGAATATTACAAGATATCCATTATCACATCGCACAAAATTTACAACTATGGTACTCACCCCAGATAATTCAGGCATCCCTCGCTTGGTAGGAGACAATACTGCTGAAAATATTACACTTGCACCGGGACAACTTGCCAGTTTTCCTGGGGGAGTTTGGATGCTGGGCGGCAATGATACTGTCAGGGGCGCGTCAGATGCAGAAAGGATTTTCGGCAACGATGGTAAAGACACTCTGTTTGGCGGTGCCGGCGATGATTCTATGTACGGCGGCAAAGCTGATGACGATGTTTTGGGAGAAGCTGGGAACGATTTCTTGACGGGAGATAAAAATAGTGATTTCGTTGATGGCGGTGCGGGAAATGATTTGCTGCGCGGGGGGCAAGGTGTTGATTTGTTAGTCGGTGGTGACGGCAACGATACTTTAATTGGCGACAGAGATGTGGATGTTTACAAAGGAGGTGCGGGCAACGATGTCTTTGTTTTGAGAGTCGATCAAGCTGGACTTAGATTAGTTGGAAATGAAGTTCCTGACGCCGTAATTGTCGATTTTGATAAGTCTAGCGATTCCATCGGAATTAGTACGGCATTCACCAGCAGCAATATCACTTTTGAACAAGTGAGTTATAGTTTAAACGATCCGAGACTGCTGTTACTCGATCCAGGAACTTTATCGGGGGGAACGAGTTTGTTAGCCAAGGGCGGTATCTCGCAGCAAAGTCTCGATCCAGATCGTAATGGGCGTGTGGAAGCTACTAATATTAGATTCGGTTTTACTAATGCTTTGTTAGGAACTGTGTTGAATGTGACTCCGGCAGATTTAGCCGGTCGTTTGATTGATGCTAGTTCTGTGCTTTAATTTGTAGTGTAGGGTGCGTCAACAGTTGACAGTTGACAGTTGACAGTTGACAGTTGACAGTTTTAGAGAGACCTCTACCTATAAGTCCGAGGATTGGAGTAATGAATAGTCTGATTTTAATTTCTCCATCAAAGCCAGAGGCTTTCAACTAATTCTTTCTGGTCAGGTTGTAGATTCTGAAAAAGCACGGAAAGTATAGTTTTGACGCACCATTTATTAGAGGAGTGCGTCAGTTCTGAGGTTGTTGGTTTTTGGCCAACATCGCGGTAGCTGACGCACCCTACTTATTATCGCATTATCTGTCAATTACCAATTCCCCATTACCAGTTACCTCTGCTGCATTGTCCACTGCATTAAACCGGGGAATAAGCGATAGGCTTCCGATGCCAAGAAAGCAGGGCCGACTGTGACTTCTGCACGCTGATTCTTGACAGCATCCCAGATGGCTTTAGCAATATCTTCCGGTTGATTTGCCCAGTCAGATTTTAGCATTTCACTCATTTGTTGGCGGCGCAATTCGACTGCTGGCTCGTCTCGATCGCGAAATTGAGCTCTTTCCAAGAAATCGCTGTTGATCAAACCCGGATGCACCGCGCAAACGTGAATTCCTTGGGGCGCCAATTCCAATCGCAAAGTTTCTGTCAAACCCGTTACTGCATACTTACTGGCGCAATAGGCAGTCATTTGAGGTAAGGGCATTTTGCCACCAATGGAACCAACATTGACGATTGTACCCGTTTTGCGATCGAGAAAATGTGGCAAAAGTTCTTGAATTGTGTTAACGCAGCCCCAAAAATTGGTATTCATTAATTGCTGCCAATCTTCGGAGGTGGTTTGCTCGATCGCCCCTGCGAGACAAATTCCAGCATTATTCACCAAAACATCAATGTTTTTGCACGTATCTAGGGCTTTTTGGACGATCGCCCGCACTTGTTGAATGTCACCAACATCCCCCGCAATCGCGACAGCCGAAGTGCCTTCACGCTGCACCTGAGCCGCTGCTGCTGCCAATCTTTCCGGCTCCCGAGCCACCATCACCACATCGTAACCTCGACGGGCAAATAACAGTGCCGTTGCCTTGCCGCTTCCCTGAGAAGCGCCTGTAATCAAAACTGTAGGAGCCATAGATTGTTATAAATTGTCAGTAGGAAAATGGTTTGCTGCGGTAATTGAAACTATAACAGAGGTAATCTAATTTTAGGCGCGCTCTAGATTAATATTTTTGGAGTAGGCCAATTTTTTAAGCATGGCGATCGGACTTTTTTAACGAACCGCGAAGACGCGAAGGAAGAGATGAGAAAGGACGAAAATAAAAAGTGTTGAGAATTTGTGCGAAAATTTGACCAATTATCAATGATTTGTTTGGCCAATTATCAATGACTTGCTTGGCTAATGCCTAAAAAATGAATATTCCGCAAAAACCCTCGAATTGGTCGATCGCCCTCGTCTTAACTATTGGCGTGTTAGCAGTCTCAACCGCCTCAATCTTGATCCGGCTAGCCAACCAGAAAGCAGGCGCGGGCGGCCTCGGTTTCAGTCTGGTGCTCGCCGCTTCTCGCTTGACTTTATCCGCCTTAATTCTGCTTCCGGCTTGGCCCAAAATTCAGTGGAAAGCCCTACAGCCCGGAGTTCGGCGCTATGCTGCGGCGGCGGGTTTGTGTCTCGCCCTGCACTTTGCTCTCTGGATCACCTCACTGTCTTATACTTCGATCGCAGCTTCCACAGCCCTTGTCACCACAAATCCCGTCTGGGTAGCGCTGTTATCCCGTTTCTGGTTTGGTGAAAAACTCAGCAAAATGTCGATCGCAGGCATTACTATAGCGCTTGCTGGCTCCATGGCGATCGCCCTCGGAAGCGGCGGCGCAGCCAATACCGGCAACACTCAATTATTCGGCGATTTCCTTGCTCTGACTGGTTCCTGGGCTG
This sequence comes from Microcoleus sp. CAWBG58, assembly GCF_020883045.1. Taxonomy (NCBI): domain Bacteria; kingdom Bacillati; phylum Cyanobacteriota; class Cyanophyceae; order Oscillatoriales; family Microcoleaceae; genus Microcoleus; species Microcoleus sp. CAWBG58. Next base: position 41,294 of record NZ_JAHRFA010000015.1, read on the forward strand.
TCAGCTTGTATCTGTTGCTGGGCCGGGAAGCTCAACGGCGGGGATTGGAAATTGGCGGTTATATCGCGATCGCCTATACTGTTGCTGCGATCGTCCTGCTACCTCTACCCCTCGCTTTCGGTACCAGTTATATCGGTTATCCAAACATTGTATATCTGTACATTTTATTAACCGCCGCCTTCCCTCAATTAGTAGGTCACACCATTTTAAACTGGGCTGTAGCGCAAATTTCCCCAACTCTGGTAACTCTTGCCATCTTGTTTGAACCCGTTGGGGCGAGTTGTTTGGGTTATTTGCTGTTTGGGGAAATGCCCGCACCGGCCGTACTCGCAGGTGCTGCGGTACTCCTCTTCGGTGTAGCCGCCGCCACTTTCGGAACCCAAAAATCTTAGTAAATAAGTTAAAAGCAAAAAAGATAGCAAATATCTTCGCTTATCAACTGTCAACCGTCAACCGTCAACTGTCAACTGTCAACTGCTATAAAAACCTACTTTCTGTCTGTAATTGTAAAAATTGCAATTATAAGTTGCACTTTTTGCATGAGTTTGTTACGAAATGTAACATTCGTGACAAACTGCTCAAAAAAGTCTTGATATGTTTCTTTTGGTAGATGACGCAGTAAAAAAACTGCTTGTCAAAAAAACATATCGAGGAAAGAAAAAATGTCTAAATTAATTGTTGGTTTCACTGCTACTTTATTGGCATCTGGATTATTGGGAAGCTCTGGTCAATTAGTTCAACCACCTACTACTAATAATGCAATTATTGCCCAAGCCAACGAACAAACACTCATACAGCAAAATCGCGATTTGCTATTAAAAAATGGTCAAACAGCTAAAAATATTGCTGCTAAAGTAGGCGCAGCAGCTAGCAACGAGGCAGCACCGTCGGGTAGCAATCCTTTGCAAGTTAACCAACAGCTAATCTTGCAAAACAGAGCTATTTTTACCAGTATCGCTACCAAAGTAGGCGCAACTGTACCCAGCGTTGCAGGCCCAGGGAGCGGTGACTTAGCGGCAGAAAACCACAAATTATTGTTGGGTAACAGACAAATTGTCCGCGCGATCGCTGAAAAATTAGGTGTGAAACTGCCCGCTCCCCCAGAATTGAGTGGCAGCATGGTGCAGAAAAATAACACGCTCCTACAAGCCAACCGCAACGCTTTAGGCGCGATCGCAGCCAAAGTCGGTGCAACAGTCGCTAAATAGGAAAATCCGACGAGCGATATAGCCGTTGTTGCCATATCGCTTGCGCTCTCAGCATACTAAGGAATGAGAATTAAATAACTTACAATTTTTATCCTTCTTGTGGGATGGGCCCAGAACCCATCCCACTTTCAAGAGTGTAAATTATTTAATTCGCGCTCCTAATGCGATCGGGACTTACAAATGGCGATCGCTTGTTCAAACTCGCAAGCGATTGTCATAGACTTCTGCTACACAAATACTAGACAAGCCTAGACATTTGCTTCTTACTTCATCGGGAGCATGGGAGCGGTTATCCCTCAGTAAGCTTTCACGGTTTAGCCAACCGCGATAGATTAATCGCTGCATTCAAATCCCTGTCCATTGAATGACTGCAATTTCCACAGTTATAAGTTCTTTCTTTTAGTGGCATATCTTGAATATGCCCGCATTTTGCACAGGTTTTACTAGATGGAAACCATCGGTCAGCAACAATCACTTCACAACCAAACTTTTTAGCCTTATATTCTAACTGACGCTTGAATTCATAAAATCCACAGTCAGCTATTACTTGTGCTAGTTTGTGGTTTTTCAGCATCCCAGAAGTATTTAAATCTTCTACTACTATCGTTGCGTGGTTTTTGCATAAGTAAGTAGTGATTTGATGCAGAGTGTTCTTTCTGAGGTTTGCTATTTTGGCATGATGTTTTGCTATTCTTTGTTTTGCCTTAAATCTCTTGTTAGAACCTTTGACTTTTCTTGCAAGAGCTTTTGATAATCTCTTGAGTTTTGCGAGATGCTCCTTGTAGTATTTTGGGTTCGGGAATACTACGCCAGTTGAAAGCGTAGCCAACTCTTTAATTCCCAAGTCCACTCCTACAACCTCATGACTTTTGACCGTTGGTTCATGAATTTGTTCATAAGCGAACGCGATAAACCAACTGTCGGCAGTGCGTGAAATAGTAATTGATTTGCAGGTTGTATGAGGCAATCCTTCGTAGGTTTTTACCCAGCCGATTGTCGGCAACTTGATAGACGTGCCACCAACAGGGATCGGTTTACCGCCGGAGTCAATAGTGAAAGAATCGTGATGTCCCTTCTTTTTGAATTGGGGGTATCCACCTTTCTTTGAGAAAAATCTCGCAAACGAATCTCCAAGATTGTCAAAAGCGTATTGAGTTATCTTTTGGCAAATTCCCGTTTCCTTAATCCATGTAAACTCAGGCTTTACATGATTGTTAAAGAATTTCTTGAGTAGGTATTTGTTGGGCTTTAATCCATCTTGATAAAGGTGGCTCCAAGTAGCCAATCCCCAATTATAAGTAAACCGTGCTATTCCAGCGTGTTTGCTCATGACCGTTGCTTGACTCTTGCTTAGCTTTAGCTTTGTTTTGATGGATAAAAGCATTGTTCGACCTCAACACTGTATTTCTGTGTTCAATTCTGTCAGGTCTTGTTTAGGTTTGTCAATAGCATTTTTCAAATTATCCTTGATTTCCTTAGAGTAATTTCGCAAGCCGTACAAGCGACAAGAAAAGCAGTGGATGATCGCCATCAAGTCTTCCACTAATTCTTGCTGGGGAGACAGTGATTCTTGATTGGCGACTACAATTTGGCATCCAACCGATACGGCGAGTTCTTGGATGAATTCAAAGGCGAAACGACACATCCTGTCTTTATGTGCAATTACGATGATCGATATTTCACCTTTGAGCATTGACAGCATAATTGCTAGAAACTTTTTTCTCTTAAAGTTTAGCCCACCACCAATTTCTGATACCCACTCATCAACAGTTAGTCCTCTGCCCAGACAAAAAGCTTCCATTGCTAGCAACTGATTTTTGAGTTCTGGCTTTTGCCCGTTGGATGAAACTCGGCAGTAAACTACGATCTTTCGCTCTTGCTCTATGGGTTTGAGACCGTTGGCTATTAAAAGATCGTCTTCGGTGTAGAATCGATGCCCCGACAGTATGCCCTTGGCTGGTAACTTCCCGGTGGCATCCCATCGCTGAAGAGTTTTTACAGATAGTCCGAGTTTTTTGGCAAATACGCGCAAGTTTGAACATAGTACAGGTATAGGTTTGTCTATAAGTGTACTACTTTGTCTAGTTAATTGCTCGCTAGGTACAAGCTCCTCAAAATAAACTCTAGTGCAGGCTCCATGCCTACCCTACAATAATAGTTATTGAAGAAATCTATTCAATTAAAAGTCATATTTGTAGTAGGTTGGGTCAGCCATTTCTCTTGGCTCCCCACCTGAAAATTAGGCTAGGAGCTGATGCACCCTACAATATCTAAAGGCAAGCGAGCGATCGCACTGCATTAAATGTTGAGTCACCGCTCAATTAGTAGCAATATCCTAAGCACAGAAATGCCAGATATAGCCGAATTGGGTAACTCTTGTGGATTCTACTGATTTGAAAGACTCAAAGCATCAGCTATCAAGCCTTCTTTCTCCTTCCTCTGTGACTTGCCATTACCCACATCTCCTGAAATCCTTTCAGTGCCATTGGTATTAAATAGTTATTTGTCATTAGTTAAGGACTATTGATAATAACCAACGATCGACAACGATAGAATCGGAGTTGCGGAATTTGCTTGTTGAAAAAATTAGCAGGTTAAAAAATATCGGCAACCACAAGCCTGTGTGGTTAGGTATTTGCCACCGCCGTTATTGTGAGGCAGGATAGATATCAAGGACAAATAATCTGGTTTCCACTTGCATCGGCATCCTAACTTTCCGAGTCTAGCGCTTTTCGCTCGCACTGCGGTGTTGTGTCCTGTGCAACGCCGGTTTTATATCACCTTTGGGTTAAATATTGACTCAAAAGTAAAAAATATCAACATTTCTGCTTTCTGCTTTCTGCTTTCTGCTTTCTGCAATTAGGGTGCCTTTCGGAGAATAAAATTATGTTACCAGAACAACTACAGCGGATTATCGGCTACTTTCTAGAAGAAGCCGCAGAACACCTTCAAATCATGGAACAAGGCTTGCAGGGCCTGCAAAACACCGTGCAAGCTCCCCAAAGGATCCACCAGCTTATCCGAGCCTCGCACTCGATTAAAGGGGGAGCAGCTATGCTGGGATTTAGCAGCATTCAGCGCGTAGCCCATCGTTTGGAAGATTATTTAAAACTGCTCAGAGAATGTCCGATCGCCATTGATAGCAGGCTGCAATCGCTGTTAGCCGAAGTTTTTGATATTTTAGTAGCCCTCGTCTGCAAGGTTTCTAAGGGTTTTGGGCTTAACAACGAAGACGCAAATCAGATGCTGTCCCTCGCCGAACCGATTTTTGACGAACTCGACGCTTACCTGAGAGTGCTGATTCCTACTCGCCTGACTGTGAGAGCAGTAACCGACGAACACATTCACCTTTTCTGCGGTTACTGCACCTTGGCTGGGGAATTTTCCTCCGCCATTACGTCGCGCGTCGGTTTGCTCGGAGGCAATATTACCCGCCACGAGTACGAAGACGACGGCATACGCCTTTATATTGACATTTACCTGCCACCTTACACCAGGCTCGAAAACATCCGCCAAGCTGTCGAACTTTCAGGCGCTATTATCGGGACTGTTCAGACGCAGCGCGACTTCTCACTGCTGGCTATGGATTATCCGGTTTACCAAAGCGCGATCGAACCTCCGGCAATTTGCACGGGATGTCGCTACTATTACGGCAGAAGTGACGGCGGCCACCTGCTCAACTGCACGATCCATCCCAGCGGCCCGGAAGATGAAGATTGTCGCGATCGCGAACCGGAATAAGGGTTATAAAATCACGACTCAGAACTAATAGGTGGAACGAGGGAACAGATTAGTAAAAACTAATATTCTCCCAGACATCTTTCAGACTGCCAGATGCCAATTTCTTTCTGCTTCCTTATTTCCTAGATCGCTAAAATTTTATTCGTTACACCCGTTACAAAATCCGTTGCCGAACTTCCGACTTCACGCTTGAATTCTTCCTTTTTCCTGCTTCTAAAACTTCCCTAAAAGCTGATACCGCAACTCTAATTAATTGCATCATGCTCGCCGGATGTCCCACGGCCCAGATATTGATAGCCAGACAAGCGATCGCCATAGCTAACAAGATATATGTCGGAGGCATTACTACTCCGATCGCGAACCAGGTAAAAACGTGAAATATCATTGCTGTAGCCCAAAGGCTGGCCACAGCCGCAGACGCCCAAACTTGCATTCGAGGTCGGTTTAGTCCTGTCAAAATCCCTGTCTGCAAAGTAGTCAGCAAGTTTGCCGGAACTAAAAAGGCACAGATAGCTATGCAGTGGGTATGAGAAAACTCAGTAACTGTATTGAAGTCGAGCATCAGTATAATTGTCGGGCCTGTTGGATATACTTAAAGAGCTTAACGTGACTTGACTTTCAAATCTTGTCACCCTTACCTTAACTTAATCTTTTCGTCAGTCGGCCGGTCTGAAGACACATTTATCTCCCCTTTTTTATGATGGTAAAATATTACCACAAATATTAAAATTGTGGAAAAACATTAAAACGACTTGAAGAAAGGGAACAATTGCTGCGATAATTAATATCGGGGATCGCTCGAATAGAATAGCTCAGTTCGTAAAAAAAAACCAGAATGCTCGCGCCAGTCTAGCAGCAACACAACGGTAGGCTAATTTTCGACTCCATCATTTTCGATTCGCTGATTTTCGGATAATGCCTTGTTAGTGTCGGTCAAGGGATCGGGCCATTATGCGATCGAACAATATGAGATTATTGAAAAGCAAATTTGAGATCAAATCTAAAATCGATAGAACCCTCTCGAAATTTTACAGCGGAAAATAGAGACAATGGATCGACAAAGCACAATCCCAGCACTCGCAGAAGTTGACTTGACAAACTGCGACACAGAACCCATTCACATATCGGGGCACATTCAGCCTCACGGGATTCTCGTGGTTGTACGAGAACCTCAACTAGAAATACTGCAAGTCAGTGAAAATACGCAATATTTATTGGGAGTCGATGCCAAAAGTGCGATCGGTCAAGATTTGAGCTTATTCTTCGATAAAGTTCAGTTAGAAAAACTCAATGCCTGTTTGCAGAACGAAAACTTAAAAACCGTCAATCCCATTAAAATCTCTGTCAACAAAGCAGACAAGTTTTTAGAATTTGACTGCATCCTCCACCGACAACAAGGAATTTTGATAATTGAGCTAGAATTAGCAACCACCACAGAAAATCTTTCCGTTTTTAGCTTTTATCATTCAGTCAGATCCATTGTCAGCCAAATTCAAAGCGCCAAAAATCTCAAAGAATTATGTCAGCAGACTGTGGGAGAAATCCGGAAAATTTCGGGATTTGATAGAGTTATGACCTATCAATTTGACGCAGAAGGTAACGGTGCTATAGTGGCTGAAGACAAACTAGAAAACCTGAGTTCATTCCTGGGCTTAAACTACCCCAAGTCAGATATTCCCAAACAAGCCAAAAAACTGTATTTGTTAAATTGGTTGAGGTTAATACCAGATATTAATTATCAACCAGTTCGCATCATTCCCGAAAAAAATTCTGTTACGAAGCAGTCCCTAGACCTCAGTCTCAGCGTGTTGAGAAGCGTGTCTCCCATTCACATAGAATACCTGCAAAATATGGGCGTTGCAGCTACTTTATCAATCTCTTTAATCAAAGATAGACAACTGTGGGGATTGATTGTTGGCCATAACTATACACCAAAATACCTCAACCATGAAGTGCGAGCCGCTTGCGAGTTTATCGGGCAAGTAATGTCCTTAGAATTGCAGTCAAAAGAAGCCAACGAAGACTACGACTACAAACTACACTTAAAATCTATTCAAACCCAGATTTTTGAAGACATATCTACCTCCGAAAACTTGTCAGAAGTGTTAGTTAAATGCCAGCATAATTTGCTGGAAGCAGTCAACGCCCAGGGAGCATCAATAGTATTTGGAGAAAATTGCTATCGAGTCGGGGAAACACCTCACGGAGAAGCGCTTAAATCCTTAACTCAGTGGGTGCAAAACAGCCTAAGAAAAGAAATTTTTTATACAGACTCGCTGACTAAATGCTATCCAGAAGCTGAGGAATTTAAAAACACGGCTAGCGGGTGTTTGGCAATAGCAATATCGCCGAGTCAGAAAATATACGTCTTGTGGTTTCGCCCGGAAGTAATTAAGACCGTAAATTGGGCCGGAAACCCCAACAAAGCAGTTCTAATAGATGAAGATGGCAGCCACAGACTGTCTCCTAGGAAATCCTTCGAGCTGTGGAAAGAAAATGTGAGGTGCAAATCTTTGCCGTGGAAGCAATGCGAAATAGACGCTGCATTGGAACTAAAAAAAGCAATAATCAATATAGTGCTGCGCCAAACCAAAAAACTCGAAAAATTAAATAGAGCACTAGAAGCCTCAATCGCCAGAGAACGCGAAAAAAGCGAGCATTTAAAAGCAGCGATGTACGAGCTTCAGCGGACGCAAACTCAATTGGTGCAAAGCGAAAAAATGTCAAGTTTGGGACAGTTGGTGGCGGCGGTAGCCTATGAAGTGACTAACCCGATTAACTTCATATACGGAAATCTTAACTATGCCGACGAATACAGTCAAAAAATGATCGATTTATTGCAGCTTTACGAGCAGCACTATCCGTCGCCTTCGCCAGAAATTCAAGCAGAAATAGAAGGAGCAGAATTAGAGTTTATAGTTGAAGACTTGCCGAGGTTGCTGGGTTCAATGAAAGTAGGAGCTAACCGCATCCGCGAGATTGTTCAGTCGCTGCGAAATTTCTCTAGAATTGACGAAGCAGAGATTAAAGAAGTTGACATTCACGACGGATTGGACAGTGCTTTGCTGATTTTGAGCAACCGATTCAAACCGAAGCCCGTTAGCGTAGCAGGTACGCAGTACCATCGCCCTGCAATTCATCTCAACAAAGAATATGGCTCTCTACCGTTGGTTGAGTGTTACCCAGTTCAAATCAACCAAGTATTTATGAATGTGCTGACAAATGCGCTTGATGCTTTAGAAGATGCCTTTGTTAACAAAAATTTATCGCCGCACTCTTGGCACGAAGCAGAGACAGCCAAGAGCGGACAAATTCGGATCGTGACTGAAGTTTGTCCGGGAGAAACAGCCGTAGCAGTTCGGATTAAGGACAATGCTTGGGGTATGGAAGAAACAGTTAGACAGAAAATATTTGAGCCGTTTTTTACCACAAAACCGGTAGGGAAAGGTGCGGGGATAGGTTTGGCGATTGGCCGCGAAATTGTGGTGGAACAACACGGCGGCAAATTGAGCTGTGTTTCAGCCCCCGGAGAGGGAACCGAGTTGATTATTGAGATTCCGTTGAGGCAAACTCATCTCAAACCGATTTTAAACAGTTGACAGTTGACAGTTGACAGTTGACAGCGAAGTGATAAGAACGGAGATTTAAACTCCGTTCTTATCATAATCTGCCGACCTGCTGGGACTTCAAACCCCTGCTATTCGGTGAAGTGAAAAAAAGTGCGCTTATCGACAAAATGCACAAATCTAAAATTCGATTAAAATACAAAAGCAGCTATAGCAACCGCCACATCGGTTAGGATATTCAAGAACTCATCAATAGAGTCTAAAATCCTTGCTTTATAAACGGTTAGATTCGGATACCATAACTGTCAACTGTAAGGGCGGGCACGGGGACACCGCCCCTACCAACTGTCAACTGCTATAAGTAGATTTGAGCCAACTCTGAGGAAGCGACTGTGACTGAAAAAAATACCGCCCAATGGGATGCTGGGAGATTTGTCAAAACCTTGGCTTATTTCGGGGTGATTCCCTTCATTGGCAGCATTAGCTGGCTGCAACAATTGTTCGGAAGCAGCAGCAACAGTAAAAAAGACAAGCCCAAACTCGTACTGGTAGCCGGTGCCACAGGCGGCGTCGGGAAGCGAGTTGTCAAGCGGCTGCAACAGCGAGGATATCAAGTCCGCTGTCTCGTGAGAGATACCAAAAGAGCAACCGAAATTCTTGGCAAAAATGTCGAATTAGTCGAGGGAGATATCACTATCGCCGAGACGCTGACACCGCGCGTCACTGAGGGCGTAGAAGCAGTCATCTGCTGCACGGGCACCAAAGTTCAACCTGTAGAAGGAGACACGCCAACTAGGGAAAAATACTATCAAGGCATCAAGTTTTATATGCCGGAAGTTGTGGATGTTCCCGAAATAGTCGAATACAAAGGCCTGAATAATTTAGTGCAAGCTGTTCGCAGCCAGCTAATTAAATCAGGCGAAAAAGTCATTTTTGATTTCACAAAACCTACCCAAGATTTAAAGGAAACTTGGGGCGCCCTCGATGATGTTGTGATGGGCGGAACTAGCGAAAGTTCGATCGTACTTACAGACAGTACAGCTATATTCACGGGCAATGTTTCCACTGCCAACTCGGGCGGCTTTGCTTCTGTCCGCACCCGCAACTTCGATCCTCCGGTCAATCTCGCAGGGTTTAGCGGTCTCCTGCTCCGGGTCAAAGGGGATGGTAAGCGCTACAAGTTGATCGTGCGTAGCGAGGCTAAATGGGATGGTATCGGCTATTGCTATTCGTTCGATACTGTGTACAATACCTGGATTACGATCGTAGTTCCCTTCGATAAGTTGATTCCAGTATTCCGCGCCAAGACGGTTAAGGAGGGCGCGAAATTCGACCCAACCAGTATTTATTCTTTTCAGTTAATGCTGAGCAAGTTTGAATACGACGGTGCGCTGAATCCGAAATTTACACCGGGTGTTTTTCAACTGGAATTAGAATCTATTAAAGCTGATGGCGGCCAGACTTTGCCGCGATTTGTGATGGTGAGTTCGGCGGGAGTTACTCGCCCGGGCCGCCCGGGACTTATTTTGGAAGATGAACCGCCGGCTGTCAGAATGAATGATATGTTGGGGGGAATTTTGACTTGGAAGTTGAAAGGGGAGGATTGCGTGCGATCGAGCGGCATACCTTATACTGTTGTCAGACCTTGTGCTTTGACTGAAGAGCCTGGGGGTAAAGCTTTGATCTTCGAGCAAGGTGATAATATTCGGGGCAAAGTTAGTCGGGAAGATATTGCGGAATTGTGCGTGCAGGCTTTGTCGGAACCGCAGGCTTGTAATGTTACTTTTGAGGTGAAAGAGGGGGAAAGTTCTGCTTCTGGGGGAGATTGGAAGGGTTTGTTTTCTGGGGTTAAATAGGTATTGTTTGTAGGGCGAGTTTTTGATTTAGGTTCGTAGTGAGGACTTTAGTCCGCATAAAAAAAACTAAAATCCTCATTGCGAACCTATAAATGCGGCTTGTTGACGAAGGTTTGTAGTGGGACTTTAGTCCGCAACAAGAAGGACTGAAGTCCTCACTACGAACCTAGACTAATTACCAATTACCAATTATTATATATTTGGACTTTAGTCCGCAACAAGAAGGACTGAAGTCCTCACTACGAACCTAGACTAATTACCAATTACCAATTATTATATATTTGGACTTTAGTCCGCAACAAGAAGGACTGAAGTCCTCACTACGAACCTAGACTAATTACTAATTACCAATTATGTATTTGAATTTCTTTCGCCGCTATTCAACGCCTTATTTGTTTTTGTTTCCGGCTTTGTTTGTTTTGACTTTGACTGTTTTGTGGCCTGCTTTACAAGCTTTTTATTTGAGTTTTACGAGTTACGAATACGATCTAACTCAAATGCCGCAGTGGGTGGGTTTGAAGAATTTTGAGCGGTTGTGGGGCGATCGCACTTTTTGGCAAACTTTGACCAATACGCTGCTGTATCTGATCTGTGTTGTGCCTGTATTGGTTGTTATACCGTTGGGAATGGCAATTTTGTGCAATCAAAAGCTGCGGGGGATGAACTGGTTCCGCGCAGCATATTACACGCCGGCGGTGATTTCGATGGTTGTGGCGGGGATTGCTTGGAAGTGGCTGTTTGCTGAGACTGGATTGCTAAATCAGTTCGGAGAATTGTTGGGTTTGCCTCCGGTTTCTTGGCTTGCCAATCCGAAGGTGGCAATTTTTAGCGTGATGGCAGTTACTGTCTGGAAAGGCTTAGGTTATTACATGGTAATTTATTTGGCTGGACTGCAATCAATCCCGGGAGAACTTTATGAGGCGGCTGCAATTGATGGTTCGGAAGGTTTGCGAAAACACTGGGATATTACTGTGCCGCTGATGAAGCCTTATTTGGTTTTGGTGGCGGTGATTTCGGCGATTTCTGCTACTAAGGTTTTTGAAGAAGTTTATATTATGACTCAGGGCGGCCCTCGCAATAGTTCTAAGACTGTTGTTTATTATCTTTACGAACGGGCTTTTAAGGATTTGGAAATTGGTTATGCTTGTACCATCGCCCTAGTTTTGTTTTTGCTGATTTTGGGTTTGTCGGTTTTGCAAGTTAGCCTTCAGGGTTTGACTCGCAATGATTAGTTGACGTTGACAGTTGACATTTGACAGTTGACATTTGACAGTTGACATTTGTAGGGGCGGTGCCAAGAGTGCCCGCCCTCTTCTTTGACATTTGACAGAAAAAAGAGAGAAGGAGATTAAGAAGGCTGTTAAAACCCTTGGCGCGGAAAATGTTATATAAAACACAATTTAATCAGTAACAATACGTATTAATCAGTAAGAATACGTAAGTGCGATCGCCTTAAAGATTAAGCCAAATAGCCAATGCCAAAGCTGTGACCTCTGCACTAACGTTGATTATGCCTCGGAATTTGTTTCACCGAATAGCAGCGGTTTGAAGCCCCTGCCTTCAGGCAGATTGTGATAAGAACGGAGTTTAAATCTCGGTTCTTATCACTTCGCTGTCAACTGTCAACTGTCAACTGTCAACTGTTTAACCAACCTGTGCCATCACCCCTCTAACACGGGCGATCGACTTCCGCCCACAGCACAACTCGGGTAAATTTGCAGTCAACCCTTTAAATTTAAATTGATTAAACTATGATTTTACTAACAGGCTATCAAATCACGGAACAAATTTATTCTGGTATCAATACTGCGATCTATCGGGGAATCTGGGAACAAGAAAACCTACTCGTCATAGTCAAAACCCTGAAAAGCGAGTATCCAACTCTCGAAGAGATTACTCGCTTGAGACACGAATATAAAATCCGAAAAAATCTAAGAAATATAGAAACTATTGTTAATTCATACCGCCTAGAAACGCATCAAAATAGTGTAGCACTCACATTAGAAGACTTTGGTGGCTTGGCTTTGTCAAAATTCCTAACTACTCAAAAAATTAAATTAAAACATTTTCTCGAAATAGCCGTGCAGCTAGCTCAAAGTTTGGGTGAAATTCATCAAAATCAAATAATTCACAAAGATATTAAACCGCACAATATCATTATCCATCCCGAAACCTATCAGGTCAAAATCACTGACTTCAGCATCTCCTCGCGCTTGGTTAGAGAAAACGCAAGTCCCAGCTATCCCAATTTGCTCGAAGGTACGTTAGCTTATATTTCGCCGGAACAAACTGGTAGAATGAATCGGGCGATCGACTATCGCAGCGATTTTTACTCGTTAGGTGTCACTTTTTACGAGATGCTGACGGGTGAATTGCCGTTTAGTGCGATCGACCCTTTAGAATTAGTTCACTGTCACATCGCTAGAATCGCCCCCACGCCCCGCAGTTTGAAGCCGGAAATTCCCGAAGCAATCTCTGCCATCGTGATGAAGCTGTTGGCGAAGACGGCGGAAGACAGGTATCAAAGCGCCGACGGGCTGAGGTTCGATCTCGAAACTTGTCTGGCGCAACTGCAAGCTGGCGGCAATATATCTGATTTTACTGCCGGAAATGCCGATCGGGCAGGTCAACTCCTCATCCCCCAAAAACTATACGGTAGAGAAGCCGAAGTCGCCGCTTTGCTAGCCGCTTTTGAGCGAGTTAGCGGTGTAGAACCCCCCCAACCCCCCCTTACCAAGGGGGGGCTTTCGGAGCGAATTCCCGTTGCTCAGGGGGGGCTTTTGGAGCGAATTCCCCTTGGTAATGGAGGGCTTTTGGAACCTTCCCAAAGCACCGGAGAACCCCCCCAACCCCCCCTTGGCAAGGGGGGGCTTTCGGAGCTTTCTGGGCTTTATTCACCCCCCTTAGCAAGGGGGGCCGGGGGGGTCGAATTAATCCTGGTTTCTGGTTACTCAGGTATCGGCAAATCCTGCTTAGTAAACGAAGTTCAAAAACCCATAGTTCGGCAGCGCGGCTATTTTATTTGCGGCAAATTTGACCAGTTTAAGCGCAACATTCCCTACGCTTCCGTGATTCAAGCATTCCAATCATTGATTCGGCAGTTGCTAACAGAAAGTAACGCATCTATCCAGACTTGGAAACAAAAACTGCTAGCCGCTATGGGAGTTAACGGGCAAGTTGTTGCAGACGTGATTCCCGAAGTCGAACTAATTATCGGGAAACAGCCGGAAGTCCCGGAATTGGGGCCGACAGAATCACAAAACCGATTTAATCGGGTGTTTAAACAATTCATTAGCGTGTTTACTGCAAAAGAACACCCGCTAGTAGTTTTTCTCGACGATTTGCAGTGGGCTGATTCGGCATCGCTGAAATTAATTGAACTGCTGGTGACAGATTCAGACAGCAAATATTTGTTGCTAATTGGAGCCTATCGAGATAACGAAGTCAGCCCTACTCATCCGTTGATTCAAACCATCGAAAATATCGAAAAAGCAGGGGCAGGAATACCCGAAAGAGTTAGCAATATTGTTCTCGCTCGTTTAGAGTTGAGTCATGTTCAACTCTTAATATCCGAAACTTTGAAAAGCGGAATTTCGGAAAACATTCAACTTTTCGCCGAGCTACTTTTCAACAAAACCCAAGGCAATCCCTTCTTTCTAACTCAGTTACTCAGAACTCTTTATCAAGAAAATCTGTTAGCTTACGATTTTCCATCCAGTACGTGGCAGTGGGATCTCGGACACATCCAAGCCATTGGCATTACTGACTGCAATGTCGTAGAGTTAATCGCTCGCAATATTCGGAAGTTGCCTGTCTCGGCGCAGTCAGCATTAAAATTAGCTGCTTGTATTGGCAACCAGTTTAATTTAGAAGTGCTGGCAATTGTCAGCGAAAAATCTCAGAAGGAAACAGCATTAAACATCTGGGATGCGCTTCAGGCAGGTTTGATTTTGCCGCTGAGCAACGATTACAAAATTCCGCTGGTTTTTGAAGGATTAGAAACAGGGCTGGCTGGGCTGCAAGATGTGAAGGTTGATTATAAGTTTTTGCACGACAGAGTGCAGCAAGCAGCTTATTCTTTGATTCCCGATAACGAGAAACAAGAGACTCACTTAAAAATAGGTCAATTGCTGCTACAAAATACCGTTCCAGAAGCACGGAAAGACAATATTTTTGCACTGGTAAATCAACTGAATTTCGGAATCGATTTACTGACTTCGGAACCGGAAAGATGCGAGTTAGCGGAACTCAATCTGATTGCCGGTCAAAAAGCTAAAGCTGCAATGGCTTATGAGTCGGCAGTAAAGTATTTGAATATCGGTTTGGGGCTGCTGGGAGAAAATAGCTGGCAGAGCCAGTACCAACTGACACTCAATCTGCATACAGAGGCGGCAGAAGCAGAGTATCTCAATACTAATTTTGAGGGTGCAGAAACCATGATTGATGCCATCTTGGAACAAGCTATAAATATACTAGATAGAGTAAAAGCATACGATTTAAAAATCCAGATGTATATAGCTAAAACCCAAGGACTAAAAGCTATAGACGCTGGGTTGCAAGCTTTGGAAATGATGGGAATTTCTCGCTCGCATATTTTGGAATGTGGGCGTCTGGAAGTACAACTGCCACAACTGGAAGAAGTAGATACTTTGCCACAAATGACAGACCCGGAACAACTGGCTGCTATGCGATTTCTAGTGTCTATTACTTCTGCGGCATTGATTAATAAGCCAGAAATTTTATTGCCGATTATCTTGACTCAAATCAATCTCTGCATGACACAAGGTTATTCACCACTTTCTGCTTCTTCATATACTTGGTACGGTATGGTTTTGTGTGGGGGAATGGCAGAGATCAAAAAAGGATATCATGCTGGGGAACTGTCTGTAGAACTCTTCAAGAAGTATGGTGTCAATTCAATTAAATGCCAAGTTTTTAATATGTTTAATGCTTTTGTTAAGCCTTGGAAAAAGCATCTGAGAGAAACTCTGGCTAGTTTGCAGGAAGGGTTTCAAAGTGGCCTGGAAGTTGGAGATTTGATTTATGCTGGATATTGCGCTTTGAATTATTGCACTTCTTTGATTTTCATAGGAGAAGAACTCGATGGTTTAGAACAGAAACAAGGGCACTATATTAATTTATTCACTCAATTTAAAAGCGAATATATTACCTCCAATTTCAGTATATGGAGACAGATGAATTTAAATTTACGGGGTTTATCGGCAGATAAGTATCGCTTGGTTGGGGCAAGCTTTGATGAAGAGATGATGCTCCCGCAGTGGCTGGTGGTTAAAAATGGTTGGTTGGTGTTTAATGTCTATTTGGCTAAATCGATGATTTTATATTTATTTAAAGACTTTAATAGTGCTATTAATAGCGCTGCTTTGGGTGCAAAATACCTGCAATCGGTGGGCGGGTGGATGCCTATTGCTGCTCACAATTTTTACTATTCGCTGGCTTTATTAGCTGTATATCCAACTGCGGATACTGAACAACAAGCACAGTATTTGGAACAGGTGGAAGCAAATCAGAAAAAAATGCAGGATTGGGCTTTTCACGCACCGATGAATTACCTGCACAAATATGAGTTGGTTGAGGCTGAGAAAGCGCGGGTGTTGGGAGACAAAGATAAAGCAATAGATTATTACGATCGCGCAATCCAACATTCCCGCGAACAGGGATACATTCAGGAAGAGGCTTTGGCGAATGAATTAGCTGCTGAGTTTTACCTGTTTGCGGGGCGCCAGAAGGTGGCTAAGGTTTACATGACGGATGCTTACTACGGTTACATCCGTTGGGGCGCGAATGCGAAAGTTGCAGATTTGGAGGAACGCTATCCGCAGTTGATTGTACGGATGCCGGAAAGTGATAGTCTCACAATTAGCGATCGCCCGACTGTGACTGCAACTTCTGCAACGGTTACTGAGACTCACAAAGCTTTGGATTTCGCTACTGTGATGAAAGCATCTCTGGCTATCTCCGGCGAAATTGTCCTCGATGCTTTGCTGGACAAATTGATGCGGATTTTGTTGGAAAATGCGGGGGCCCAAACTGGGTGTCTGATTGCACCCAAAAATGGTGAATTTGTCGTTGAAGCTGCGGGAGAGGTTGGCGGCGATGTGCAGGTACTCTCAGGCGCCGGCTTGGATTGTGCGTATCCTCGATCGCTAATCAATTTTGTCGATCGCACCCAGCAAGATATCGTCTTAAATGACGCCCGTAACGAGGTTATTTTCAACACTGACCCCTACATCGCCCAATACCAGCCCAAATCGGTGTTATGCGCGGCGATCGTCTATCAAGGCAAATTAACCGCGATCCTGTATTTGGAAAATAACTTGACAACGGGCGCTTTTACAGGCGATCGTTTGGAAGTTTTGAAGCTGCTTTCTTCCCAAGCTGCGATCGCCCTGGAAAATGCCCGCCTTTACACAAACTTAGAAACTGCCAACAAACAACTCGCAGAATACAACTTTACCCTAGAAACAAAAGTAAAAGAACGCACCCAAGAATTACACGAAAAAAACTCGCTACTTTCCGAAGAAATTAAAGAACGCCAAAAAGCCGAAGCCGTCGCCCGAGATGCCAGCCACGCCAAAAGCGAATTTTTAGCTAACATGAGCCACGAATTGCGAACACCCCTCAACGGCATTTTAGGTTACACCCAAATCTTTAAGCGCGACAAACATTTGACCTCGCAACAACAGAATGGAATTGGCGTTATTCACCGCTGTGGCGAACACTTGCTCGCTTTGATAGAGGATATTTTAGACCTTTCTAAAATCGAGGCTAGGAGAATGGAACTCGTGCCAACAGAGTTTGATTTTCCCGATTTTATTCAAGGCATTAACGCTATTTGTAGCATTCGGGCAAGTCAAAAAAACATAGCTTTTAATTGCGAATATCTTTCGTATCTCCCCAGTGCAATCTCGGCAGATGAAAAGAAGTTGCGCCAAATATTGATTAATTTAATTGGTAATGCTGTTAAGTTTACTGAAAGGGGTGGGGTAACATTTAAGGTTTCAGTAGTGGATTGTGCAACCGATGAAAATAGGACTGAAGTCCTCACTACGAAGGTGAGGATTCGGTTTCAGGTTGAAGATACAGGAATTGGGATCTCTGCTGATGAATTGCCAAAGATATTTACACCTTTTGAACAGGTAGGCAATACCCGCCGCCATACCGAAGGAACCGGATTGGGATTAGCAATCAGCCGGGAATTAGTCGAGATTATGGGCAGCGAATTACAAGTAGAAAGCACTTTAGGCAGAGGTAGCATTTTCTGGTTTGAGTTAGATTTGCTAGCAGTTGACAGCCCAGAAATCAATAAAAAATATTCCCAAAAACTTATCAAAGGTTTCAATGGTACTAACAAAAAAATTCTGGTGGTTGACGATCAGTGGGAAAATCGCTCGGTTTTAATTCACCTGCTAGAACCGTTGGGTTTTGAAATAATTGAGGCTACAGACGGTCAAGATTGTTTGAATAAAGCCCTGGAATTTCAACCGGATTGTATCTTGATTGATTTGGTAATGCCGGTGATGGACGGATTTGAAGCGATGCGGCAAATTCGCAAGTTGCCGCTCTTTAAAAATGTGGTTGCGATCGGCACTTCTGCTAGCATTATGGAATTGGAAAAGCAAGGAAGTTTAGCAGCAGGATGCAATGCTTTTCTCCCCAAGCCGATCCGGGCTGAGGAACTTTTAAATTGTTTGCAAGTTCATTTAGAGCTAGAATGGATTTATGAGAAGTTGCAGGACGAAAATTATGAATCTGAAGATTCCGACAACCAATCTAAAATTCCCGATGAAAAAATTATCCCTCCTCCGGCAGAGGAGATAGCTGTACTTTTTGAATTAGCAATGATGGGTGACTTAGGAGGAATTCAAAAACAAGCAGAACAATTGGCAAAGATAGATGCAAGATATGTCTCTTTTGCCAGCCATCTCAATCAATTAGCTAAAAATTTTGAAGAAGCAAAGATTTTAGAATTCGTAGAACAATATAGGAAGCATTGAAAGCATGAGCATCTTACCTTGGGAAGAGAGCGTTATCTTGATCGTCGATGATAACCAAAATAATTTGGCAGTGCTGTTTGATTTTTTGACGGAATCGGGGTTTAAAGTGTTGGTGGCACGGACGGGAGAGAGCGCTATCAAAAAAGCTGAATACTCGCTGCCAGATTTGATATTGCTGGACGTATTAATGCCGGGAATTGATGGGTTTGAAACTTGTCGGCTTTTGAAGGCTGGCGATTTGACAAAGGAGATTCCGGTGATTTTCATGACAGCGCTGGATGAGACGGAAGATAAGGTAAAAGGATTTAGTTTGGGGGCTGTTGATTACGTTACTAAGCCGATTCAAAATCAAGAAGTTTTAGCTCGGGCTAAAGCGCATTTGAGCATCCGCCAACTGACTCAAAAACTTCAGGAGCAAAATGCCCAGATGCAGCGTGAAATTGTCGATCGCAAACAAGCTCAAATTAACCTGGAACAACTGGCTGCCGAGTTGGAAAAACGGGTAGAGTCGCGCACTGTGGAACTTTCTGTAGCCAACGAGCGGCTACAGGAAGAGGTGAACCAGAGACAGCAAACACAGGAGAATTTACAGCAGTCCCTGCACAAGCTCCAGCACGCCCAGTCGTTGTTAATTCAGAGCGAAAAAATGTCGGCTTTGGGGCAAATGGTGGCGGGAATTGCTCACGAAATTAACAATCCGGTAAATTTTATCTGCGGCAATCTCAATTACGTTCGCGATTATACTGAAGATTTGCTCAAGGTACTCAATCTTTACCAGCAGCACTATCCCGAGCCCGCAGCGGAAATAACATCAACAGCAGAAGCGGTAGAGATTGAATTCATCAAGGATGATTTGCTGAAAATGCTAGACTCGATGCGGCTAGGTGGCGATCGCATTCGGGATATAATTCTATCTCTGCGGTATTTTTCGCGGCAAGAAGGGCGAGAAATGGAGCTGATTGATATTCATCAAGGTATTGACAGCACGCTGATGATTTTGCAAAATCGGCTGAAATTTAAGGCGAACCGTCCCGCGATTCAGGTGATTAAGGAGTACGATCCCAATTTAAAAAATGTAGAGTGCTGCGGCGGGGAGATCAATCAGGTATTTATGAATATTTTAGCTAATGCCATCGATGCGATAGAAGAATCATGCGCTGAAAAAACAATGGAAGAAATTAAAATAAATCCCTACCAGATTCGGATTTGTACGAAAGTCCACAACCCGAACACGGCAATTATTAAAATTGCTGACAGCGGGCCGGGAATCAGCGAGGATTTGTGCGATCGTATTTTTGACCCGTTTTTTACAACAAAGCCTGTGGGAAAAGGTACGGGAATTGGCCTGTCAATTAGCTGGCACATTGTCACAGAAAAGCACGGTGGCAGTTTGCGGTGTTGTTCGACACCAGGCCAAGGAACCGAATTTGCGATCGAGCTTCCAATCAGACAAAAAGTGCGAGAAATGGCGCTCTCAGGTTCCAAAACAGGAGGCGGCGGTTGAAACCGCTACTACACAAGCAAAGTCCCTCTCTAAGAGACTAAGAAATAAACCTATAAATCCGGTCGTTCCTCATAATCTTCCGCAGAATTCGGGTCTAATTCCCAGCGACTTTCATCTCGGTTGTCGAGCATATGTGCGGTGTGCAAAATAGCTCCATCGGGCATTTCTATTCCCGCAGCGGCGCCGAGTTCATCAACCATATCTTGGTCGGGAGTTGGAGCGCTTCCGCCTACCAATTTCTCACCAGTGGCGCTTTCTTGTTCCGCAGCAGCAATATCACCATCCCCACCACGAATCTGAGAATTGGTTGAAGTATATTCAGAACTGCTATCGTCCAGAGTTGTGATTCCGTCTTCGCTCAATCCCGGCTCAGTGATAACGCCGGTGCCGTAAGATTCGGTAATTTCTTGAGGCAAATCGCCAGAATTATTGCGTTCTTCTCTTGTTTTCTTAGATGGTTTCTTTGGTTGTGCCACGATACTTGCTCCTGAGTCTTTTTCACTCAATTCAATTAAATACTTCGTAATTTAACTATTGGCTTTACTTAGATTCTGGTTATCGATTGCCAATGGCTGTAATTAAGTGGCATAATAACTCCTATTTAAGCTTTGAGCTTCTATCCCAGGAAATATATTAATTTCGATCGGCTCTTTCATTAGGAATACAAAAAACATCGCCCTTTAAAAAGGGCGATGTTTTTTGTAAGGAGCGGTAATTCTATTCAGGAAAATCAGGGATTACCCATTTGGGAGGTTCCGTCCGTTTCCTTCTCACCGCTTCCTCTGCCATTTCTAGCATTTTGTCGAGAGAAGTATTTTCAATAAAGCTTGAAGTTGCTTCTGCGTATTCCCGCTTCGGGCACTTGTCGCCCAAAACGCAGCCGTTGACGCAAGCTACAGCACAATCGACAGTGTTCTCCACCATAACTCTTTTCCTTTCACGGTTCCAACAACTAGCAGGCAGACGCTCTGGGTGAATTTGTCAAGAGACTGCCTTCTATGTTCATTTTACTTGACAAACTCGCCTCAAATGTCGATCGCCAGCGCAAAACTGTTATAAAATCAAAGCAACCTACCAAATTTGCCGATTATGAGCAATTTTCTGCGCCGCTTAAAACTTTTCCCCTGGCGAGAAATGCTGCAAATTGCCGCCCTCGTCAACTCCATCGTGATTGGACTGGAACTATTTTTAGCCTGGGGTTTCACGCAATCGCGGGTAATCCGCAACATCCTGACACTTCTCTACGGCTCCTCCCTCGGAATATTGATACCTTTTGTTACAGCCGTGGGAATGGGAGCTTTAGCAGTGTACTTTTTGGAGTATTGGCAGCAGCAATTTTTGCTCAACCGGACTAATTTGTGGGTTTTAGTTTTGTGCGTAATCTTGGGTTTGGTATTAAAGTCATTCCTGCCCATACCTGCTTTTTTAGCAAGTTTATCGGAAGCTGCGCTAATAGGCATTACCGTGGGAGTTTTTTGGAAGGGCCGGCCTTATTGGTAATAGTCAGTTGACAGTTGACAGTTGACAGTTGACAGTTGTCATTGGGCATTGGGAATTGGGCATTGGGAATTGGGCATTGGGCATTGGTTATTGTAGGATGCGTATTTTTTGGGTTGAGTTGTACATTTGTGATTGTAGGGTGCGTCAGGGTTGAATGTCTTGAGTATGAATTAATGATTTTTGCCCTGACGCACCCTACGATTAGTTACTTCTTCCCTCTTCCTTCTTCCTTCTTCCCTCTTCCCTCTTCCCTCTTCCCTCTTCCCTCTTCCTTCTTCCTTCTTCCTTCTTCCCTCTAATTATGGCAGCCAAAAATCGGGAATAACAGCTTTAGTCAAACTGCGAGCAAACTGATTAATCTGTCTGCCGATTTGAATGTGTGGTTCGTCAGCCTCCACCGGAATAATTGTCGCTTTCTTGCCGATTCCGAAACGCGAAACTACCAAATTTGCAGCCTCCAAACCAGTAACATAAGCCTTTTCCTGCGACCAAGAACCGTGACGGGTCACAACCCAATCGCCGCTCATAAATACATTATCATAACTTGTGACCGCAGGCAACAAATACTGATAACTTCCCGGTGCAAAATGCGTCACCGCGCGCGATAAACGAATCGCGCTGCTGTCGATTACTTTAGCCTCCCGAAAAGCCGGAATACAAGTCGCCAAATCCCGCTGAACAAGAGCAACAATTTCCTCATCTTTCAGGGGAATTAATTGATTGGCATGATAAAAATCAGCTTCCACAACTGTTCCCGGTTCGGAGCGGAATTCGTCGTGCAAAGCATTCAAATCAAAAAACGTCCATCCCGTAGTCGAACTAAATCCAAAACAGGCATTTGAAGGCAGCGGAATATCAATTTTTCTGTCAAACCACAGGCGGACAGCTAACACGTCAACAGCGCCCAAATTCATCACGTCCCGAAACTCTTGGCGGCTTTGCAAAGCGGGGCTACTGCTGATAATTTTTTGCATTCCCGTGACGCCAACTGCAAAAATAACTGCATCTGCATCGAAGGTTTCGTCGCCGCATACAACTGCCTTGGCTTGATTGTTGCTGTCAACTATGACATCAGTAACTCGCCGTTTTGTCAATACTTTGGCGCCGATTTTTTCGAGGCGTTCTACCCACGGACGAAAGATTTTTTCTCCGACAGTGCCGCGACACCAAACTACATCAAAATCTGCTTGGTGTGCTAAAATGAAATAATACAACATTCCCAAAGCTGCGGCAGCAGAACATTGTTCTCCGGGCGCAAATAAACCTACTAATAACATCGGCTCAAAAGCATCGCGGTACAGCCTTGCAGATACGCCAAACTGTTTGAACAATTCGCGGGCTGTAACGCGATCGTACCGCTGCCAAGCTTCGTCGGAGTTGTCGAAATCTAGGACGGCGTAGAGTAATGGTAAGGCTGAAAGCCGATCGACTAATGGCAGTCTTTTAAATCGCGTGTACAGGAATGTTCCTAACGGCGTGGGAAGTCTGGGTTCGTCCTGAAAAATGGGCGATTCTACTTCTAATCCGGCGGGGGAATACTGACAAGAACGAGTCCAAGGCGTGAAGGGATCTAGTCCTAATTGCTTGACTAATGAAAAGATGTTTTTGTAAGGATACCAGAAGCCGTGAATGCCTGCTTCTACGGAACGCCCGCCTGCGGTTTTCCACCCCGCAACTAAGCCTCCTGGCTGATGCCCTGCTTCTAATAAAGTTACGTCATAGCCTTGTTGGGCTAGGTGATACGTGGCGCCTAAGCCGGCCCATCCGGCGCCGACTACAATTATTTTTCGGGTTGGCGATTCTGCTGACATTGTGTACCTCTTATTTTTTTATTTATGATGACATAATTGATAAAATAAAGCGAGATATAGCCTTTCTCAGAAATATGAGTTACTGATGGGAATTGGGCATTGGGAATTGGGCATTGGGCATTGGGCATTGGCGATGCCTCACTTTTTTGATAACCGCTATAACTTTGATAACCGCTCTAACAATCCTCCGATCGTTTGCATAATTGTTGTAGGGGTTCTTCAAGAACCAGGTTGTCCCGATAGATAAGGGGTAGGCACGGGGGCACTACCCCTACAAATCTTGATGAATCATTTAGGATTGCTATATAGCTTTGCTCATTTAGGTGAAATCTTTCTGGTAATGGGGAATTGGTCGCGCTTGAATAAGCTCATTTTATCAGCTATGTATAAACTCGAATACCTGAAGGTTAGACGAGGTTTTTGTACCAGAAATAATTTCTTGAAAACCTCTCCCTTTGAGGGAGAAATTAAAAGCAGACTATTCATTGCTTTAATCCTCTTACTTCTAGGTAGAGGTCGCTATCAAACTATCAACTAAGAGGGCAGGCACGGGGGCACTGCCCCTACAACTGTCAAATGTTTACGGCGATAGTTGTTATATTACAACGTTAAGGTGAGTTTTTCTAGCATTGAGATTCGAGTAAAATACACAAACATAACGGGTTGTCAATATGCAATTGATTAATTATTTGACTGCTGTTTTTGGGGTGATTTGGCAGAATAGCATTTTTCACTGGGCGGCGCTAATTTTGCTGTGCGCGGCTGTTTGGGGCGAGTACACTTCTGTGAAGCAGTACCAGCGTTATGTGGGCGCCAAAAGCCGATCGACTTTTGAGGCTGTCAACTATTTGAGCTCGAAGTTAGAAAAGGGTACCTCAGGGGCGATCGATCTACAGCAACCGGAAACAGCAACAGACTCTTGGAAACTTCTCCTAGACTGGTTTAGCGAACACTTGACGGGGGAAATAACCGCCGGTGGCGAGGCTTACAGGGCTCAGGTAAAATCCGGCCGCTTTCTATTATTTCAGTATCCGGCCATTTTAGTGCGATCGGCACCTCGGAGTCAGTGGCGGTTTGTGCCCAGCGTCTTAGTAGCCCTGGGGGTTTTAGGTACATTTTACGGCATTCAAACCGGATTGCAAGATGTTAACTTGGGTTCGCTGGAAGATACCAAACAATTGCTACCCTCGATTAGCACCTTGCTGGAGGGGATGAAAACAGCGTTTTCCACTTCTCTGATGGGTTTGGGTTCATCTAGCGTATTTACGATCGTGTTAGCTTGGGGCGATCGCGCGCGCGTTGCGAATCAATCCAATTTGCGCGCCAAATTAGATAAAATCGCGAAATTACAAACCCCCGAACAACTGTTTTCCCGTGCCAATTCCAGCGGTGGCGAGGTTGCGGAGGCGATCGCAAGCGCGATCGAGACAATGAAAACCGGATTTGGTCAAATCGTCGAGGCACAAAGCAATGTGAACTCCCAGGCGATCGGACAGCAAATCGGTTTAGCAATGACCCCAGTTTTCCAAGACATTCGTCAAGAATTATCCGCACTCCAACAAATTAAATCAGACCAAGGCGAACAGATATTAAACAATCTGCTTTCAGACCTGCGCGCCGAAGTAATTGAACCAGTAGTCGGGCGGTTAGATCAAAGTGCTCAGTTAACTCAAGAAGCATCCGAAGCTGTCAGAGAACTCAAGAACGAATTAGGCGGAATCTCATCTAGTTTAGCACAATCAATCCTGACAATTCAAACTTTCCAGCAAGATACATTAGTACAGTTGCAAGAATTTGCCAACAACTTGCAGCAAATTTTAGGACAGTTTCAAACCGACACCCACAGCGTTTTGCAAGAAATGGCCACCGAAATACGATCGGGAGTTGGAGAAAGCATTGAAGGGATGAAAGCGCAAAGAACAGCCTTTCAAGAAAGCGCCCAAGAAGCCGCCAACACCTTTAGAGGAATCCAAGATAACTTGCAAGCATCTCTCCACACTCAAGCCGAACAAGAAAGAGAAATGCTGCAAGGTGTCGAAACCCGGATGACAAATATTTTAAATGCCACCCACTCCGCCTTTCAAACTCAGTCTGACACTCTCAAAGTAGTAGGCGATGAAGCTTCTGGATTGATGGATAAAGCCCGAGAAAATCTGGTAGGTAGCTTGCAGAATGTTGACTCAATGCTCCAAAACACCCGCGTCACAGTCCAGGAAGAATTAGACAAATTCCGGGTAACGTATCAAGCCTCACTCCAGCAATTCTTTACCCAACAAAACAATTTATTAGAAGGAACATTAGGCAAACAGCAAAAAGGTTTAGCACAGGTTGTACTCGGCTTGCAGAAAGTTTTTCAAGAAGAATCAGAGAAACGCAAATTGATGTCGCAGCAAGTTGACCAAAGCATGAGCCAAATTTTGACAACAGCCGCAGAAGTCAGTCAGTTTGCTAATTCTGTAGGCTTGAATTCCAGCCAGCGTTTAGCACAGTTGCAGGAATTAGCAAAGATAACCGGACAAGAAGTGCTGCGGGTAGAAAGCGTTTATGAAAAAATGGCAAATCAGTTCAATACAGAAGGAGAAAGATTGCAAACTACCTATACAAATTTGGTGAATCAATTAAATGCAGCTTTGCAAGCGGAACAAGAACAAGTGCGGCGAGTTGAGGGTGCCTATCAAAACATGACAAATCAGTTCGATCGCGCGCTGGAGTTGGGCAACAATCAATTAGTTGGATATTTGGAAAGAACTACTTCATCGCAGCACAAGTTTTTTGAAGAAGCAGATACTTCAATGGCGAAAGTGTGCAGTGGGTTGCAAGAAAGTTCCGACGGTTTGATGCAGGTTGCTCATTATTTGGTAGCCGCTGCTGACAATTTGGGGACGAAGAAATAAGCTATCAACAGTGAGGTTTGTAGTGAGGACTTTAGTCCGCAAAAAGAAGGACTGAAGTCCTGACTACGAACCTCAGATTAAGGTTTGTAGTGAGGACTTTAGTCCGCAAGAAGAAGGACTGAAGTCCTCACTACAAACCAGGAAGTGAGGTTTGTAGTGAGGACTTTAGTCCGCAAGAAGAAGGACTGAAGTCCTCACTACAAACCAGGAAGTGAGGTTTGTAGTGAGGACTTTAGTCCGCAAGAAGAAGGACTGAAGTCCTCACTACAAACCAGGAAGTGAGGTTTGTAGTGAGGACTTTAGTCCGCAAGAAGAAGGACTGAAGTCCTGACTACGAACCT